>NZ_VRUX01000006.1:0-33431 GCF_008039885.1 Methylobacterium sp. WL103 | reverse complement strand
TCGGCGAGGACGTGACGGAGACCCTCGATTACGTGCCCGGCCGCTTCAAGGTGGTCCGGCACGTGCGCGAGGCGTTCGCATGCCGATCCTGCGAGGGGATGGTGCAGGCGCCCGCCCCGCATCACGCCATTGCCCGTGGGCGCGCCGGAGCCGGGCTGCTGGCCCATATCGCGGTGGCCAAGTTCGACGATCACCTGCCGCTCTACCGCCAGGCCGAGATCTATGCCCGGGACGGGGTAGACCTGGCCACCTCGACCCTGTCGGGCTGGGTGGGCGCGACGGCCGCCGCCCTCTCGCCGCTGGTCGACCTGCTCCGCCAGGACGTCCTGGCAGGCTCGGATGTCCTCTATGGCGACGACACCCCCGTCCCAGTGCTGGCGCCGGGCCTGGGCCGGACGAAGACCGGACGGCTCTGGGTCTATGTGCGCGACGAGCGCCCCCACGGCGGCGTGCGTCCGCCGGCCGCCGTGTTCCTGGCTTCCCCCGACCGCAGAGGCGAGCGGCCGCTGGCGCATCTGGCCGGGTTCCAGGGCGTGCTGCACGCCGACGGCTATGCCGGCTTCAACCGCCTCTACGAGGGCGGGCGCACCGGCGGTGCCCTGATCGAGGCGGCGTGCTGGGCCCACACCCGGCGCAAGTTCTTCGACGTGCACGCCAAGACCGGCTCGGCCATCGCCGGAGAGGCGCTGGAGCGCATCGGCGCCCTCTATGCGGTCGAACGCGAGATTGCCGGCCAGCCGCCCGATCAACGACACCGACGGCGCCAGGACCGGTCCCGCCCGCTGGCCGATGCCTTAAGAGCCTGGGCCGAGACGATCCTGCCGCAGCTCTCTGGCCCCTCGGATCTGGCCAAGGCGTTCCGCTACATGCTGACCCGCTGGCGCGCGCTGACCCGAGTGTTCGACGACGGCCGGATCGGGCTCGACAACAACCCGGCCGAGCGGGCGCTTCGTGGCGTCGCCGTCGGGCGCAAGAACTACCTGTTCGCCGGCTCGGATCGGGGCGCCGAGCGGGCGGCCGCCTTCTACACCCTGATCGAGACGGCCAAGCTGAACCGCCTCGATACCGAGGCCTACCTGCGGGACGTCCTCACCCGCATCGCCGAGCATCCGGCTCGACGCCTCCGCGACCTGCTGCCGTGGAATTGGACCCCGCTTACGGGGCTCGCTCAGGCCGCCTGACCGCGAACCGCCGACCTGAGCCGCCTTCGTCAGCGGCTGAGATCCACCCCGCGTACTCCCCCGTTACTTCGTATCAGCGGCTGACCGAGCAGCCTCAGCCTCTCTGCGCTTTGCGAACCTGCGCGCGCCGACCCAGGCTTTGACGTCTTGGATCACGGTGTCGGCATGTCCATCAAAGGCCATGGCGGAGGCTGCCCGGTCGAACAGGGCATCCTCCATCATGAGGAGCATGCGGTGGCGCATACGATTGGCGCGCTCGATCTCGCCCTGCTTCTCGGCCTCCTCCATGGTCAGGAGGAGCACGTAGTAGGCGGCACGCGCCAGGTCGTCCCGGCGGGGTGCGTTCCTGGCCTTGCGCCGGGCGGTGCTGTTCGCCTGGGCTCTCGCGTGCTTGCGCTTCCGGCGGATCAGGATCTCGGGGAGGTCGTCGTCGGTCGCGTCGGCCATGGGTTGGGCTCCGGTGAGAGGAGCCATCAGGGTCGCCGGTGAGCTAGAAAGTTAGAAGCCCGCACGATGATCATTCTGGTGTGGACGCAGGGCGCTTTGTCGACCGCACAGGCCGATTTGGGATTGATCCTTTCCCTGTCAGCACGCCGCAGCACGACGTCGGGCCGCCGCAGCACGACGTCGGGCCGCCGCAGCACGACGTCGGGCTAGAAAAGCATCTCGTCACCGCAAAACATCCAGATCGGCGCACGGTCATCCCCTCGGTCAGCCGGCCTTCAGGAAGACGACGCGACCGAAATACAACGCCGAGCCTCCACCGAGCGCTTACTCTAGAGCGGTATCCGACCGGGCTGAATCATTAGGGTTTACCGGTCGGGGTTTGATGTGATTCCCTGCGCAGCTTTCGCAGGAGAGCCGCATGCCATCTGCTATATCCGTTGATCTGCGCGCGCGCGTGGTGGCCGCCGTCGAGGAAGGCGCGTCGCGCCGTCAGGCGACTAAGCGGTTCGGCGTAAGCGACTAGCGCGATCCGCTGGTACGAGAGCTTCGCGCAAGAGGGGCGGATCGCACCTAAACCGATGGCGGGGATCAGCGCTCGCAGACGATCGAGGCGCAGGCCGGCCTGATCCTTTCGACCTACGAGGCCAAGCCCGAGATCTTCCTTCCGGAATTACAGGAGAAGCTGGCGAAGCGCGGCCTGCGGGTCGGAGTGAGCAGCCTGTCACGCTTCTTCAAACGCCACGGCATCACTTCATTTCGTTGGCGACACCAACAAGCGTGGTATTACCTCTCAGCTTCATAGCATTGATTATATTCAGTAATTCTGCTCTGCCCTCGTTGGTGAGAACCACACGCTCACGACGCTGAATGGTCAGGGTGTTGTCTTGGATGGAAAGCGTATCTGTCTTGCTTTCGCTTCTGGCATCCGGCTGAGCGATCATATGATCCCGCCGCGAGGTCGAGTAGACGGATTTTAGCAATTTGGCCGGCAACGCCAAGCCCCTATGCAATACGTGAGGCAAGGACGCTCACACCTACGCGATCCGCTGCCGGAACTGATGCCGCTCGCGTCCATCACACCTTGCCATCGGTATGGTCCTGCAAAGCGATGCGGTCGGCGTCGGTGATCGCCCACTCCCTCGATCCTTCAGCGGAAATCGCTCCGATCGGCTCGACGAGCCCCATCTTCATCAGCCGTAGGATGTCCTGGAACCCCTCGGCATAGGGCCGCGGTCCGCGGGCCGGCAGCATCAGCCGATAGTGCAAACTCGGCCGCAGCTTACCCTTCATGCCGTCTGACCTTCACGTCGCTTTTCGCTTTCGAAACCGGATGCCGTCCCTCCCCCGTTCTCGGGGATGAATTCAAGCCCGGCGCGCTCAAAGGACCCTCGCATCAGTCAGCTCCGCGCTTCGCATCGTGGACGATCTGCTGCAGCAGCGAGGGTAGCGGAACGCCGTACTCCTCTAAAAGGAAGGCGGCGCTGAGCAGCGTCCGGATGTGCTTGTCGGGGACGGGCCGGTTCATGATCTGCGCGTCCAGCACCTGATCGGCGAGGAGACCGGCTAGGCGAGAGACTTCGGACAGGCGGTCCGGCGAAGCTGCTTGTGTGCTCACGTCGGACCTTTGCGTTTGAGCTTCACACCTTTGGCGGCCAGGGCAACGTCGTCGCGGCTGCTGGCGTGGCAGTTCTGGAGATGGTGGCGGGGCGTTTAAGGCTGGAGTGGGAACATGCTTACAGCATCTTCTCGCTCATCAAACCTCCGTCGTGGTCGAAGATGCCTTCCCAAGTGGCATTGGCGACACGTATCGTCACGCGTGATCTGCCATCATCTGCATCAACGCCTTCCTCGATCCGGCTCGTCACGAGAGCCAGTCTCATTTTCTGCGGCATGAGGCCGGGATTGATCATGAGGCGGGAGTGGAGTTGCTCGGGATCGAGCATCCAGTCGCCGCGATCGTTGCGCGCTAATCGCATGAAGTAGCCCTGATCAGCTTGGCGGCAGATGCGGAGCTGAGGGCAATGGTAGCATGTAGGGGAGATATCGGTGAACTATTCGGCAAACCTCTACCCAGGGGACATGAGCGGCGGCGTTTATGCGGTCCCTCAAAACCCGCCCCCTGTCCGAGGCCTCGGGTCGCAAACCTCATAAGCTGACGCGTCGGTGAGCTGGAGCAGGGCGACGTGGCCGAGGCACGGACAACCTCGCTGGGCGACTTCGAGCCAAAGGACGGCTATCGGCTTCATGCAGGCGCTGATGCGATTGCACGGAGCCTTGCTGGCGGGCACAGGCTCGCGATCAGTGTTCCCCCCTCACGGAGACCGGATTGAAAGAGCCCGAGCAAGGCAGCCCCGAAGCGATCTACGTTTCGGCCATGGTCGGAGAGATGATGCGCCGCGTCCTCGATGACGCCCTCCTCGACCTCGCCAAAGCGAAAGGGCCGAGCTACCTCGACACATTCCTGGAGCGAGAACTCGCACGCTACACCGATCTGTTCCGCGAGAGGCCGGATGACATGCCCGCCACCACGGATGCGTTGAAGGCTTGGTTCGTTGCGGACGGACAGACGGCCCTACGGGAAGTTGTGGCCCGGGCTATGGCCGCTGCACGCAGCGAGTAGGCGAACGGAGATGGTGCTACGGCGTGCACATCTCGCGACTGCGCCGGCGAGGCCGCACTTACTGCCCAAGGCGGTGCTGCTCTGCCGGCGCTCGGCTTCGCAGCCGATCGCTAAGACCAACTTGGCGCGAAGTAGTCAACCAATGGTTACCTTCGCCAAGTGGGTCGCCCTCCCCTCAAAGACTTCCAATCGAGGCTCTGCTCCATCGATCTCAGCGGATGCCTTTCCACCACGCGGCGAATAGGGTGGAAGCCCCTTGGCACGGTTCGCGTGGATGCGCTCGCGAAGCGCTACCGCCCGCTGGGCGATCGTACGCGCATCGGCCGCCACGACCGACGGCCTGAGAGTCGGCGGGGTGCTGGCATGAGGAGCGTGACATGGCGGCGAGGATAAGCAATTGGAGGCGGGTGACTCCAGTCACAGCGGCCGGCGCTGGTTCATCACGAGGCTCGCACACGCCGGAATCTCGCCCAAAGCCATTATGATGCTCGCGGGGCACCGTCATCCCTCGACTACGCAGCGCTACATCGACGTGAAAGACGAGATGACGCGCTGCCGTGGAGATCCTCCGACCACCACGACAGCTCTGTGCTCGGTGACGATACCGATCGCTGTTCAAGCAGCCTTAGCAATCGTCGCTGGGCTCGGAGCATCCATCGCCCGCATGTAGACGTCGAGCAGCGTTTCGTGTTCGTCCCGCTCGTCCTGATCCAGCTTGCGCAGCTTCAGGATCTCCTTGAGAATCTTAACGTCCAGACCCTCGCCCTTGGCCTCCAGAAAGATTTCCTTCTTGGCCTCCATAAGGTCCTTGATCTCTTCCTCCACCTTCTCCACGCGCTCGATAATCGAGCGGATACGGTCGCCGGCAATCCCAACGGTGTCGATGGTGTCGGACATACTTTCTCCTCAGCGAATGCAGAGCGGCAACCTCGCGGGTTTGGGTGAGCGGAGGGTTAATGCTGATGGACAATCCCATCAGTACGAGCGGCCTCCAACAGTCGGGCTACGGACCAATTCGTTGGCTTCACCACTCTTCAACCATGCGGCGCCAGGATGCGGCCATGCTGAACCTCTCACCGCCACGCACCATCACGTTCCTCGTGTCGCTCGTACTCATCGGGCTCGCCGTCGCTAGCCTCTACCTACGCATCCCCACGATCGGCCCCACCGTGGTGAAATTCAGGACTTGGTTTTTCGTCGGTGCTTACGTTGTTGTGGCTCTTGGCATCGTGTCAAAGAGCTTGTGACGACGAAAATTATCCAACCCAACGTGGCCTAGACAAAGGATAGAGCAACCGCATATCATGTGCATCGGCAGTCGGCGTGATTTGCATCGCCGAGCCAGATGTTTTCAGGATCTTTCCATACATGAAGCGCCGCAGCGCGCGACCGTTCACGGTCGAGATCAAGCATACCCGTACATCCCGCGCCTCGCTCGCCGATGCCACAGCACGCCCCCATAATGATCAGGACCTGTGGGGGAACCTGACGGTAGCCGTTGCCTACAAGCCTGCCGAGATGCTGCCTGCGCCCCTGGTTCACTCCGAGCCCTTACGACTTCACACGCCAGCCCGGCGGGTGCTGCCGAGCCTCGTGCCGATGTTCGATATGCCTGTTGTGCCTGAAGACCCTGATGTGCGTGAAGAACCTTCAGAGGAGCGGCTGCCGCGGGTACGTCGTGTGAAGCCACTGGCCAAGCGTACGAAGGCCCTTGCTGTAGCGACTGAAGCAAAGCCGGCTGCTAATGAGGTAGAGCCTCAGAGGCCGGCTACCCCTTCGGCCGCTGTCGCTATCGGTGAGATTGATGCCACTGCAAATTCGCAATCCGCCATTGCTCGGCTGCGTTCCGCAACGCGCAAGCAGGAGGTCGCCACCTTGCGACCCGGTGAGCGCTGGAAGCGTCGGCTTCCGCGAGCCCTTTGGTGAGCTGATAGGTTTAGCTTCCGTGTTGCCTGTGCACAGGGAGTCTCAAGTCGCAGAAGTATGGATGGCTATAGAAGCTAATGAATAGGACGATTCGGTGGAACTCACCACGGAGGTTGTCGCCGTATATAATGCAGACAATCATCGCTTGGCCGCTAAGCTGCCAAATTCGATCAGAGTTGTTCATGCAAGCCTCCGGGGCCTCACCTTTGGGAACACCGTGGCCACCGAGAAGCAGCGCGATCTGACGCCTGCCGAGCATCCGGCGCTTCATTCAGCCTGACGGTATTATCAGCTTTGAGGACGGCAAAGCGCACAAAACGCTGCTCCGGCAGCTCGCCCGGCTCGGCCTCGCGCTGGAAGACTACAGGGCCCAGTAGGGCCGCCTTGTCGATTATCCCATAGCGGTCTCGGCCTACTCCTCGGATTTGCGCCAACATCAGAATTAGACGGCCTACCCGGGAATGGCCGTTCCGCATCCGACCCGGTACTGTCGTACGAGGTACTATGACCTCCAGCCGAAAGCAGATATGGGCTCAGGTGACAATCGCTTGGATTCCAAGTTGCCGGTCGATGATTCTTCATACCGACGGCGGTCAGCGCCTTCTCAACGAAAACACGATTGCCGATGCCGACGCATACGGTCTCGGTCGGTGGTAGTGTGCGCCGAGGTGGCGTCGGCGGGTCTGCCTCAGAAGCGGCCGAGCCCAAGCACCCAGACTACATGGAACGTTGGCTGAACAGGCATACCTGACACTTCGTCAAACCGAACTGGGTGCTGCCCTCTCGGTGGGCCGCCTCTCGGCACGCCTAGGATCGCCTAGCTTTGAATGCCGGACCGTCCAGCGTCTCAGGCTATGATCATGACCGAACCTTGGTCGACCCGCAGGACCTCGCCGGCGGTGAAACTGGCGTGCGCGGAACACAGGAATGTCACGGCTGCAGCGACTTCCTCGGCTCTGCCGCGCCGCTTTGCGACGGCGAGCGCAGAGAGTGAACCGCCACGGACCTACTCGATCACCTCCCCGGTGACAGGGTTGGTGATGCCGAGGATCGAAAGGCCGACGAATGGACCTCGTCGCCACACGATACGCATACGCACGGATCGCTCGGAACCCTGCAGAGTGAGGCCGACGCAACCCGACAGCGCTTCCCTCTGCGAGACCGAGATCCGGGCACCTTCCTTCGAAACGTCGCGCACCACACACGGGATCTCATTCCCGGCATCCGTACGGAGCGCCCCGATGATCATCGTCTCGCGGCGCGGAGACTGTCGCGGGTAAATAGGTTGGTCCATGCTACTTCGTCCATCGAATGATGATGGAATAGCCATTGAATGGTTCAGAAAGCCTGACACAAAGATTGAATTGCTCGAAAATCCGGAAGGATTTTCAACGCCAGGCTTTCACTTCGACGAGATATATGCAGTGTGCCTACCTCTGCAGGTTGCATGCGATTGAGAGCGAGCTATGGACGAACTCGAACAGGCGCCGACGAGCAACACCATCGAGCTGACAGCGGATCTTGTCGCCGCCTACGTCTCGAACAACAACGTGCCGGTCAGTGAACTCCCTGCCCTGCTCGCCGATGTGCATGGTGCCTTGTCTGGCCTTGCCAATGCAGCGTCCGCCGAGCCCGCCGGTCCGGAGAAGCTAACGGCGGCACAGATCCGCAAATCGATCACGCCGGATGCCCTCATCAGCTTCGAGGACGGCAAGTCCTACAAGACGCTGAGGCGGCACCTGACGCTGCGGGGTCTGACCGCCGAGCAGTATCGGACGAAGTACGGTCTACCAGCTGACTATCCGATGACGTCTGCCGTCTACTCGGCGACACGCTCCGCGCTCGCTCATGCGCTCGGCCTCGGTCAGCAGCGGCGTAAAACGGCTTCTGAGGCCGACGTACCCGACGGTACCACCGAGAAGCCCAAAGGTGTTGGACGATCGAAGAACGCCAAAGAGGAGGTGTGAAATTGGGCCGCGCTGTGAGGGCCTAAAGCCTCTTACCCTTCGCCGCCAGCGCTGCCGCCTGCACATAGGCAAGACAGCGCTGGCGCTCCTCCGAGTCAGAAATCTCGTTGAACGCCTTGATCAGGTTCGCACTTTCCTGAGCTGCAACGACCGCCGACGGCACGGACGCATCGGCAGAGATGTCGTTTCTGAAGAAGGTCGCGCCGGTCGTTCTCATGGTCGCTGCGAGGCGTTCCAGGATGTCGCTTACAGGACGAGGTGCACGCGTCGTGTCAGGACCAGATGCGGTGGGGTCCACGGGCTTTCGGCTTTCCAAGGAGGCCTCAATCCGCTCCCAGGTCACGAATGACCCGACGGTGACAGCCTAGCGAGATCGGTCGTTTGTGCGCAATGGATAATGCATACAATCGCGGCTGGTTACGCAGGATTCCCGTTTTGGTTGCATTGCGGCCTAACATTTGTTGCAGAGCACGCCTCTGGTCTCGCGAACGTGAACGAGAGAGGACGAACGACAATGCTGACGGAACTGCCAGGGGCGATCGTGTCGGCTCTGGAAGCCTCGGGCTTCATTGGGATTTGGGATTGGAACGTGACGACGGGGGAAGTCCGGCTTGATCCTCGCTCCGCTGCGATGGTGGCAGGCGATGCCGACCTCGCCACTCAGGTCATCACGTTGGATAGAGCATTGAACTGCCTGCACCCAGACGACCGCAATTGGGTACGGGGTGAAATCGTCAAGATGGGTCGCACGGAGGGCTCCATCTCGGCCGAGTATCGGGTTCAGTTGCCCTCGGGCGAGATCCGCTGGCTCCTGGATCGTGGTCGCGTAACCCGACAGTCTGATGGGACGCTGCGCGGCTACGGCGTTTGGACCGACATCACGGACAGTCGTCAGATGGCTGAGCTGGACGAGCCGGCCTCCGGGCTCGAAATTGCGACCGACCATTGTCTCATTGCGCGTGCAGAAATTCAGAAGGCTGGCTCACCTCTGCTGCAGCACCTCACCGATGTCCTCCTGCTCGAACTGGGACGATCTTTGGCCCGTTCATACACCCACACCGCCGGCAGCCTTCATTGAGCAAATGCGCGACTTCGCGAGGGCGGGTATAGCCCAGAGAGTAGGTCGCCCATCGCCTTGCGCCGGAACAGCGTCCGCCAGCGTCGGCGCAATGTCCGGTCGATCGCGGTTCACATGGCCGAGGAGGGGATGCGAAGATGCTGGCTTCAGCCTACGACCAGGCGCAGCTCAGGACTCACTGAATCCGAAACCCGAACGCAGTTGCGGCCCGATCTTTTGGCTTCGTAGAGAGCGGCGTCTGCAGCACGAAACAGCCCCGCGGGTTCCATCGCAACTGCTTCGGGGATCTGGGCCAACCCGCAACTCACCGTAAGCACCGCGTGATTGCTACTGGCATGAGGCAGCTTCCAGCCGGCCACAGCCTGTTGGATGCGGCTGGCGACGATCCTGGCGCCCTCCTTGTCCGTATCGGGCAGGATGACCGCAAACTCCTCGCCGCCGACGCGGTAGCCGGTATCACCGGAACGGCCGATGACCGCCTCGATCGCCCGAGCGATGAGCTTCAAGGCTTCATCGCCTCTCTGATGCCCGTAACGGTCATTGAACCCCTTGAAGGAGTCTGCATCCAGCAGGATCAGCGAGAGCGGCTGTGAGGTTCGCACCGCGCGCGACCATTCCCGAGCGAGAACCTCATCGAAGCGCCGACGATTGGACAAGCCGGTCAGCCCATCCGTCGTTGCCAACAGTTCAAGCTCGACGTTGAGAGCGATCGTAGCCACCTTGGCAGCGCGTCGCCGATCGAGTTCGCAACGGAATAGCCACGTCAGCCCTAAGGTGGCTCCGCAGAGCGCTAGTACGGTTCCACCGAGCGCCAGGGCTTTCTGCCACCAGTCCGCATAGATATCCGCCGGCGGGATCGCGGTGCTGAGTTGCAGGGGCTGATCTCCGACGTGGGTGAACACGAAACGGCGCTCTCCCTCCCCAACCATCGCAGGACCGACGAAGCTCCCGTTTTGGTGGGCCAGGATGCGCTGATAGCTCGGCTGCTCAGCGACGCTTTCGCCCAGCAGCTGCTGGTCGAATGGCTCCCGCATCAGGATTGATCCGCCCGGTCCGTACAAGGTCACGGTGCCGATCCGAGCCACGCCTGCGGCGGCGAACAGACCGCGGAAGTAGTCGAGATGGATGGCACCGGCGACGACCCCGGCAAACGAGCCGTCGGGGTTCGACAGGCGACGACTCAGCATGACCACCCATTTCCCCGTCAGGCGGGAGATGGCCGGCGGGCTGACATGGAGCCCATCATCGCTATGAGCGGCAAAGTACTGGAAATACTCGCCATCTGCTCGGTTCAGCACTCGTGGCGTGACCGATTGCGAGTTGAGAATGACGTCGCCGCTCGCGTTCAACACCATGATGAAGCCGAAGCCGAGCCCCGTCGCCGAGCGGTCGAAGAGGATCATGTGACGAAGCTCGGGGGCAGCTTGCGCCACCTCCGTTCGCTTCATGCCGTCGACGACCGCCTGCAAGGACAGGTCATACAGCTCGATGTTGCGGGCGATATCCCGCTCCAGCACCTGCAGCAGGCTGCGCGACGTGATTTCCGTCCGTTGGGTCGCGTCCTCGCGCATGTCCCGGAGCATGACCGCGGACACTGAGCAAAGACCGGCGACACACGCCAGGCTGAACCCAGTCAACCAGCGCGTCGAGTGAGTCCAGCGTTTGAACGGCGCGAAGGGTGATCGGATCGTCATAGGTAGCCATGGAGGTCCACCTACTATTGTAGCCGCAAAAGCTTAATAACTACCTATCACTCGACACCATTCTGGTCCGCCCCGAGCAGGGTGTTGAAGAAGTCGGGCAACGACGGGCGATGAAGGGGATTTCGTCCCCGTAGTGGACGCGGATTTCGCCTCGAAGTGAGCCGTCGGCCTGGAGCTCGGCCGATCCAGAGCCGCGGACCGTGTCCATCTCGTCATTGCCGTTCCAGTAGAACGCGATGGCGGCGCGATCACTCCCGCGGCCGGCTCCACCAGCGAAAGCCCCGGTGACACACCCGAAGGCGAACTCGCCGCGGCCGTTCTCGAAGAGGATGTAGGCCGGCTCGACCATGTCGGCATAGTCGTCCTCGTAACCGGGCAGCTCGACGATCCGCCACTTGCCTAGGACGCTCATGCCAGAGGACCGAGCAGCTTTGGCAGGCGGACCAAGTTGTAGGCGGCCGCCGTCAGGGCGAAGGTCCATCCGACCTTGTCGCGGCCCATGAAGCGGACCTTGCGCAGGCCGCCGACGGTCCTGATCCAGCCGAAGCCCTCCTCGATGCGCTTGTGGATCTTCCGGCTGTAGTCCTCGCCGTGTGCAAGCTGCTTCGGGCAGGATTCCGTTTTTTCGCGCACCGACGTATAGGAGGTCGAGGCCCTGTGGCGGACGGTGACGACGAAGCCCCGCCCTACGAAGATCTGGGTCTGTCCGAGCGCGATGCGGCCGTCCACCAACTGGGCCGTTCGCACCACGACGAAGATGCAATCGCCGTAGCGCTCGATCTTCGGGCGCTGATGAGCATGCCACGCATCCTCGATGGCGAGGCGATGCAGGCCGAACTGCTGTACTTGTACGAGCAGTTCCACGGATGGCTGGTAGAGGCGGATCCAGACGACGTGGTCCGGACGCCGTGCCCATTCCCCCGCCTCGTCGATGCGAATGTCAGCGATCCGCCGTCCATCGGCGTAGGCCCCGGAGGCGACGATGCCGGGAACCTCGGCACCCGTGACCGTCGTCGGGCCCGCGGGGACGGTTTCCCGCTCCAACGTCGTGGGCGGGTAGGCGATACCCGCTCGATTCCCTTGCCCCAAGCCCATGCTCATGATGCACTCTCGTTGCAGGCGGAACCGTCCATATCGGCCTGCCCGTGCTCCATGTGCAGGGGGCGAACAAGCCGCCTCGCTATGGTGGAGCGCGCCGCGTCCACGGCGAGCGTCGCCGCCGCCAGGGTGTGCGGTTCGGTCGTACGCCTCATCGCATGACGGGCGATGCTGGCCGCCAGGTCGTCCGTCTCACCCGCCATCGCCTCCAGCTTGGCTCGGTCGGTCGCACTTCGAGCGCTCGAACGGATCTCCAGCAGACGCAAGGTCGCCACCTCGATCCGTTCGCGCCGCACGCGCCCTACACGTTGGCGGAGCCATGCGGCTACGGACCCGAGGCCGCCGCCGAAGATGGCCACGAGGTAGATCCAACTTTCGTATCGCTCGATGAAGCTCTCCTGCTCCCGCTCGTAGTAGTCGATGGCGCCCGGGTGGATGGGTAACCGTGCGCTGGTCGCGCCGACGGTGGTGTCGTAGGCGGGATGCAGGACGTCGTCCGCCGCCGGGGCCTTCTCGGCGAGAAGGGCACGCATCTCGAATAAATGCTGGGTCACCTCCGCCGCGACGCTCCGGGACAAGGTCGAGCGCGCCATCAATCGATAGGAGGACCCCACCGTCGCGATGTCCTCGGATGGCAGGCGTTGTGCGCCGTCGAAGAGCCCGGCGGGAACGGTGACCGCCTGCAGCCGAGGCATGCGGGCGAGGGTTCCCGAGACGTCGGGTATTCCGAATAGGATTGCATCGTGGTTCTCATCCGCATCCCTGACGAGCCCGACGACGCGCTGGGCTGCCGGTGAGGTCGGGGTGGTCAGCAGGATCACGGCGTCGACCCGGCCTTCGGCCAGGGCGGCGGCGAGGTCGGCTTCCTCGACAGGGACCAAGGCCACCGTCCGTGCCGGGAAATCGCCTGCGGGAACGCCCTCCCGAAGATCCAGGCCATGTCGCTCCACGAGGCTTCGCGCGAGGGCGTGATCCGCCTTCCGCTGCGCGAGTATGCCCAACCGTTTGCCCGCAAGGGCGTGGAACCCATCGATGCCGGCCTGGCGGGGCGCAACCACGAACGTCGCCTGCTCGCGCAGGATCGCCAGGGTCAGCCCGTTGCGCGGCGTCAGCACGTCCGGTCGGACCACCGCCAAGTCGGCCTTGCCGTCCCGAAGCGCCTCGGCGCTCTCGCGCACGCCGCCGTAGGGAACGAGCCTCAATCGGATCGATGCCTTGCTCGCGGCCAGCGCCTCGGCATAGGCCCGCATCAGGGCGGGCTCGGTGCCGCCGTTCGGCGCAACGGCAGCGACGAGGGTCGTCGGGCGCGTCAGGTATAGATACGCCCCGACGGCGACCGCTACGATCAGCACCGGCATGCAGAACAGCAGCACGCGCCAAGCCGGCGACCTCGACTTCCGCAACGGCCCCCCCCCTCTGCTGCGCTTCAACGCGCCTCTCCGAGGTGGTTCAATCCAGTCCACTTTGCGAGGTGGCGGCGCGCTCTGATGGGCGGTTTGCCGGGAATCCTGATGGGTCCCTTATTTTATCGGTCCCTGCACCGGCTCGAACCTTTATGCGGCCAGGCTCAGGTTAGTGATGCGGTCCCGACGATGGATCGCGCGAACCCCAGCCGATCCATGCCCGTCACCATCCCGGTCGCCGCCATCTTCTCAGAAGCGGCACAGTCTCCCTCCACCCGGTTCATCGTCGGGCAGGACCCGCAGGGCCATTGGGTCGCGATGGAGGTGCATGGCCTGGGGGGCGGCCTCTTCCGATCCCGCCACGACGCGCTCCACTACGCGACCGACCTGACCGACCGCCGCCCCGATGCCGTCGTGATCTCGACCGACCGCGTCGAGTTCCGGATCTGAGATGGGCACCGCCGGACCCGGACCAGTGGCAAGACGCTTGCGCGAGCGCCACGCCCGCAAGCTGGTGATGAGGTACGTCGAGGCAGGCGTGCCTCTCACTCTTCTCGGTGGAACGGGGTGGGTCCTGGGTCTCACCCCCAAGCAGCCGCGACCGTGATGTGCGTCGACCTGCCGTTCGTTGATCCTTGTCCGTCATTTCGCGATGCGGGCGTCGTTGCATCCGCGGCGTCCATCCTCCCGGGTGATTTCGCCAGTGCAACCTCGCCCCGTCACCATCTCGGTTGTACCTGCCTGGGTCAGAGCATCGGCGCGACACAGAATCAGCAATCGCGGAAGGTCACGTACCCAGGCTTGACCCAGGAAACCGATCCGGGGACGGAAAGCGCATGATGACCTCCCTCGTCGACACCGGACAATGTGGGCGACGCCCCTTCTGAGCGTTGAGGCATTACCGCGCCGTCTGGATGCCCCGAATGGTTGCGAACAGCGCGGCAGCATCGCGAGCACCCCGCATCGCGGACGCGGCCTCGGGATCTCGCATCCGGCGCGAGACGCAGGCCAGGGCGTTGAGTTGCGAACCCTGAGCCTCGGTCGGGAGCAGCAGGAGAAAGACGAGGTCGACAGGACGCTCGTCGATGGCATCGAAGTCGACCGGATCACGCAGGCGGACCAGGCATCCGAAGGGGCGCCGAACGGTCTCAAGCCGGGCATGCGGTAAGGCGATGCCGTTCCCGACCCCGGTCGAACCGAGACCCTCCCGCTTTTCCAGCGCCGATCGTACCAGGGCGGCTTCCAGGTCGAGAGCCTGGGCGGCCCGACGCGCCAGGTCGTCCAGGACCGCGGCCTTGTTACCGACGCGAACGCCAACGGCGACATGGTCGGGAGATAGGAACTCGTCGATCGTCATTCGGTGCAGCTCGCTCACGGGCGGTCGGTATCCGGCAGGGCGTTCGGTCACTTGGGGGGGATTCGGGGAATGTCGGTGGGCCTTGCCGCGATGCGATGGAAAGAAGGTTCAGGCGCGAGCCTCGTCGTCCGGGGCACGTAACCGGTAGCCCACGCCGGTCTCGGTCAGGAGGATGCGCGGGCGCTCGGGATCGGCCTCCAGCTTGAGGCGAAGCTGGCGCATGTAGACCCGCAGGTACTGCGGGTCCGACGAGGTCGAGACCTCGCTCATGAGCTGGGCATGGGTCAGGGCCTTCCCGGCATGCTGGATCAGGACGCGCAGGAAGTCGTACTCGCGCGGGGTCAGCTTCACGTCCGCGCCGCGCACACGCACGAGGCGACGCACGAGGTCGACGCTGAGGCCATCGACCTCGAACAGGGCGCGCTCACCCTGGACGGCGAGTTGGTGGCGCAAGGCCGCGCGGATGCGGGCGAGGAGCTCGCCCATGCCGAAGGGCTTGGTGACGTAGTCGTCGGCACCGAGATCGAGGGCCTCGACCTTGCCGGCCTCGTCATCGCGGCTCGACAGGACGACCACCGGCAGGTCGCGATGGTCCTTGCGGATGCCCCGCAGCAGGTCGTGCCCGCGCATGTCGGGCAGCCCGAGGTCGAGGATGACGAGGTCGACCGTCTCGCGGGACAGGACGTCGAGGGCGGTTCCTCCGTTGGGCGCCTCGAAGGTCTCGTAGCCCTGGGTCGCCAGGCCCATGCGCAGGAGCTTCCGGATCGGCGGCTCGTCGTCGATGACGAGGATGTTCATGCTCATGCCGCCAGATCCGAGTGAACGTGCCCCGACGGCGGGACGGGCAGGAGGATGGTGAAGACCGCGCCCGGGCGGTCGCGGCGGTTGCCTGCCGTCAGCGTGCCGCCCATGGCCTCGACGAACCCGCGGGCGATCGCGAGGCCGAGGCCGGTCCCGGCCCGGACGCTGTCGGACTTGCGCACCCTGTAGAACTTGTCGAACACCCGCTCGACGTCGGCCTCGGGCAGCCCGTCTCCCTCGTCGAGGACCTGAAGCCGGACTTGCCCCCGCTCGGCCACGCCCCTGACGGTGACGGTGGAGCCCTCGGGGGCGTACTTCGCGGCGTTGTCGAGGAGATTCACCAGCACCTGCTCGAACAGGACCGGATCGAGACGCAGGGCCGGCAACGTGGTCGGCAGGTCGAGGCGTACTTGGTGATCCGAGAGGATCGGGCCGAGGCGGCGCAAGGCGGTGTCGACGCTCTCGCCGACGTCCTGCGGGGTGAGGCTCGCGGCCACCGCTCCGGCCTCCAGGCGGGTCATGTCGAGGAGGTTGACGATGAATCGGTTCAGCCGCTCGGACTCCTCGATGATGGTGTCGAGAAGGTCCCTCTTGGCGTCCGCGGCCAAGGCCTCGTCGAGGTCGCGTAGGGTCGTGGCTGCTCCCAGCACCGAGGACAGCGGCGTGCGCAGGTCGTGCGAGATCGAGGTCAGCAAGGCCTGGCGCAGGCGGTCGGTCTCGGCGGCGCGCTCGGCACGGTCGAGGTCCTCCACCAGGCGGACACGCTCGATGGCGAGCGCCGCCATGTCGGCCAGGGCGTCGAACAGGCGCCGGTTCTCGGGAGAGAGGATCGGCCCGGTCCCGTCGGTGTCGAGGCCGATCACGCCGACGATGCCGCGGCCCGTGCGCATGGGCAGGAACAGGCGCTTGGCCCCCGGCAGGGTGTCGGCGCCACGGCCTGCCGGTCGCTCGTTATCGAAGGCCCAGGTCGCAGCGCCGAGATCGGCCGCATCGAGGGTATCCTCCGGGGGGAAGCCGGCTCGGACCGAGACCGCCCCGTCCCGGGGCAGCAGCAGGACGACGCGCACCCTCAGCATGGCGGCGATCTGGGCCGACGTCGCCCAGAGCACGTCGTCGAGGGTGGCACATCCGGCGAGCTTGCGGCTGAAGCCGTAGAGCCGCTCCGTGGCGCGGGCGCGACCATGCGAGACCATGGCCTCCTGACGCGACCGGGACGCCAGGTTCGAGACCACCACCGCCACCACCGTGAACAGCAGGAAGGCGGCGACGTTGGTCGGGTCGGTGATGGTGAAGGTGTATACCGGCGGAAGGAAGAAGAAGTCGTAGGACAGCGAGCCGATGACCACCGCGAGCAGCGAGGGCCCGAGCCCGAAGCGCACCGCGACCGCGACGATGGCGCTGAGCAGGATCAGGTCGGCGTTCTCGACGCCGAGGTATGGCTCGACCACGAGGGCGAGCCCGAGGGCCGCGACCGTGGCGAGGGTGCCCACGATGTAAGGCAGGACCTCGAAGGCCGGCTTGGCCGGCGCTGTGGTGACCGTCTTCGGCGGGACCAGATCGGCCTTGGTCGCCTCTCCGGTGATGACGTGGATGCTGATGTTGCCCGAGCGTCGAACGATGTCGTGCACCACCGAGCCGTTGAGGAGCTCGAACAGCGCGGACCGGTCGGCCTTGCCGAGGATGATGTGGTTGACGTTGGTCGAGCGGGCGAAGGCTAGGATATCGTCTGCGACACGGCGCCCACCCGGCAGGGTCACGGCATCGCCGCCGAGGCGGTCCGCAAGGCGCAGGGTGTCGGCGATGCGGTCGCGCGCGGCCTCGTCGAGGGACAGGCTGCGTGGCCCTTCCACGGTGACGGCCGTCCAGGGCGCGTGCAGCCTGTCGGCAAGACGCTTGGCGTGCCGGACGAGGCCGGCGGAACGGGGGTCCTCGCTGATGCAGACGAGCACCCGCTCGCCGGCGCCCCAGGGGCCCGCGATAGCGTTGGCCCGCATGTGGCTGAGGAGTTCGTCATCGACGCGGTCGGCGGTCCTTCGTAGGGCGAGCTCTCGCAGGGCCGTCAGGTTGCCCCGCGAGAAGTAGTGCTTGAGGGCGCGCTCGGCGTTGCCCTTCACGTAGACCTTGCCGTCCCGGAGGCGCTGGATCAGGTCGTCGGGGTTGAGGTCCACCACCTCGATGTCGTCGGCGCGGTCGAGGATGCCGTCGGGGACGGTCTCGCGCACCCGGATGCGGGTGATCTGCGCGACGACGTCGTTCAGGCTCTCGACGTGCTGGATGTTGAGGGTGGTGTAGACGTCGATGCCGGCGTCGAGCAGTTCCTCGACGTCCTGGTAGCGCTTCGGATGGCGCGAGCCCGGCGCGTTGGTGTGGGCGAGCTCGTCCACCAGCGCCAGAGCCGGGCGCCGGGCGAGCAGCGCGTCGAGGTCCATCTCGTCGAGCGCCGCGCCGTGGTAGGCGACCGAGCGACGGCCCAGCACCTCGAAGCCTTCGACGAGCGCCAAGGTCTCGATGCGCCCGTGCGTCTCGACCACGCCGACGACCACGTCCGTGCCAGCCTTGAGCCGGGCACGTCCAACGGTGAGCATCTCGTAGGTCTTGCCGACCCCCGGGGCCGCCCCGAGGAAGATCTTGAGGCGGCCGCGACCGCCTTCCTCGCGCCGTGCCGCCTGAAGCAACGCGTCGGGCGAGGGACGGTCGGGATCGTGGCGCGGGGCCGTCGTGGTCAGGATGCTCATCCGGCGACGTTACTTCGAGCCGAGGCCGTCCAGGGCGATGTTGAGGGCGAGCACATTCACGCGCGGCTCGCCGAGGATGCCGAGGAAGCGGCCCTGAAGCTGGGAGTCGACGAGACCCCTTACCCGTTCCTCGGTCAGGCCTCGGGCCTTGGCGACCCGGGGAACCTGGAACAGGGCGGCGTCGGGTGAAATGTCCGGGTCGAGGCCCGAGCCGCTCGTGGTCACGAGATCGACCGGGACCGGCCGACCCGGGTTCTCGGCTTGGCGCGCGGCGACGTCCGCCTTCACACGTTCGGCCAGGGCGGCGCTCGTCGGCCCGAGGTTCGAGCCCGACGAGTTCGCGGCGTTGTAGGGCGACGGGACGGTCTTGGCGGCGTCGGCCGGGTCGGCGGCGCTCGTGGCGGAGGGACGGCCCTGGAAGTAGTGGTCGCTGGTGAAGGACTGCCCGATCAGGCTGGAGCCGACGACCTTGCCGTCGCGCTCGATCAGGCTGCCGGCGGCCTTGGCGGGGAAGATCGCCCCCGCGATGCCTGTCATCGCAAGGGGGTAGGCGAGCCCGGTGATGGCCGACAGGGCGATCAGCAGGACGAGGGCGGGGCGAAGCTGGTTCAGCATGGACGTTGGCCTGATTTGGAGTTTTGTGGGGCTCAGACGAGGTGCAGGGCGGTGATTGCCAGGTCGATGGCCTTGATGCCGACGAAGGGCACCAGGATGCCGCCCAGGCCGTAGATCAGGAGGTTGCGGCGCAGCAGAGCCGCGGCGCCGACCGCCCGGTAGGACACGCCCTTCAGCGCCAGCGGGATCAGCACGACGATGATCAGCGCGTTGAAGATGATCGCCGACAAGATCGCGCTCTGGGGCGAGGCGAGCCCCATCACGTTCAGCGCCTGGAGCTGCGGGTAGAGCCCGAGGAACATCGCCGGGATGATGGCAAAGTATTTCGCCACGTCGTTGGCGATGGAGAACGTGGTCAGCGCCCCGCGGGTCATCAGCAACTGCTTGCCGATGCCGACGATCTCGATGAGCTTGGTCGGGTCGCTGTCGAGGTCGACCATGTTGCCGGCCTCGCGGGCCGCCACCGTGCCGGTGTTCATGGCCACGCCGACGTCGGCCTGCGCCAAAGCCGGGGCATCGTTGGTGCCGTCGCCGCACATGGCGACGAGCTTGCCCTCCGCCTGCTCCTTGCGGATCAGCGCCAGCTTGTCCTCCGGCGTCGCCTGGGCGAGGAAGTCGTCGACGCCGGCCTCGGCCGCGATGGCAGCCGCGGTCATCGGGTTGTCGCCGGTGATCATCACCGTGCGGATACCCATCTGCCGGAGCTCGGCGAAGCGCTCGCGGATGCCGCCCTTCACGATGTCCTTGAGGTAGACGACGCCGAGAAGCCGGCCGTCCCGCGTCACGGCGAGCGGGGTGCCGCCCGCCTTGGCGACGTCCTCGGCGATGGCCTGGATCTCGCGCACCGTCTCGTCGGCGACGCCTGGGCTGAAAGCCAGCGCCGCGCCGGAGCCACGGGTCGCCATCGGCTGTGAACTCACCGAGGCGATGATGGAATCGACGGCGCCCTTGCGGATGGAAGAACCGTCAAGATCGACGCCGCTCATCCGGGTCTGGGCCGTGAAGGGCACGAAGGTCGCATTCAGGCTCGCCATGTCGCGGGCCCGGATGCCGTACTTCTCCTTGGCCAGCACGACGATGGAGCGCCCCTCCGGGGTCTCGTCGGCCAGCGAGGCCAACTGGGCGGCGTCGGCGAGGTCCTGCTCGGTCACGCCGCGGACGGGGCGGAACTCGGTGGCCTGCCGGTTGCCCAGCGTGATCGTGCCGGTCTTGTCGAGCAGCAGGGTGTCGACGTCGCCGGCCGCCTCCACCGCGCGTCCCGACATGGCGAGCACGTTGAAGCGCACCAGCCGGTCCATGCCGGCGATGCCGATGGCCGACAGGAGCGCGCCGATGGTCGTCGGGATCAGGGTGACGAACAGGGCCACAAGCACGATGAGCGGGATCGATCCGCCGGCGTAGGAGGCAAAGCTCGGGATCGAGGCGACGGCGAAGACGAAGATCAGGGTCAGCCCGGCGAGCAGGATGTTCAGCGCGATCTCGTTCGGGGTCTTCTGCCGCGACGCGCCTTCGACGAGGGCGATCATGCGGTCGACGAAGGTCGAGCCGGCAGCCGCGGTGATCCGCACCCGGATCTCGTCGGAAAGCACCTGCGTGCCGCCGGTCACCGCCGAGCGGTCGCCGCCGGATTCGCGGATCACGGGTGCGGACTCGCCGGTGATGGCGGCCTCGTTCACCGAGGCGACGCCGAGGATCACCTCTCCGTCCGATGGGATGATGTCGCCGGCCTCCACCAGGACCACGTCACCGACCTTCAGGTCGTTGCCGGGGATTGTCTCGTAGTCCCGACCCGAACCCTTCAGGCGCTTGGCCATGGTCTCGGTGCGGGTACGGCGCAGGCTGTCGGCCTGGGCCTTGCCGCGGCCTTCCGCGATAGCCTCGGCGAAGTTGGCGAACAGCACGGTGAACCACAGCCAGAGGATGATCTGGCCGGAGAAGGCTAGGTTGGCGCCGCCGGTCGCGACGTCACGGATGAACAGGAAGGTGGTGAGCGCGGCGACGACCTCGACCACGAACATGACCGGGTTCTTGATCATCTTGCGCGGGTCGAGCTTGGTCAGGGCGCCGACGAGCGCCGGGCCGACGAGGGCGGCGCTGAACAGGCTGGTGGAGTTTGGGCGGGCCATTGCGGGTGTCCGGATTGGATGGGGAGGCAGCTCGGGCGGCGGCGCGATGACGCGCCGCCGGGCGGGGCTCAGGGTGCCAGCGCGCGGCCGAGGAGGGCCGCCCCGGCCATGATGCCGAGGGCGCCGAGCAGGGTCAGGCCGAGCATGCCGAGGATGACGTCCGAGAGCCGGAGGTCACTGCGGCTCCGCTGCACCCGGTCCCAGGTTGGAGGGCGAGGGCGATGGGCGGATAGCGCTCGGCGGGTCGGTGACCGTCTCGGAGAGCGGTGCGGCAGCGAAAGGTGCCGCATCTCAGCCTCCCGCCGCGAAGGTCTGGCCGAGGCCGCCGGCGAGGTGCTCGACGATGGGTCCGAGCGCCAGCGCCGGGAAGAAGGTCAGCCCGCCGACGATCAGGATCACGCCGACCAGCAGGCCGACGAACAAGGCCCCATGCGTCGGAAACGTCCCGGCCGAGGCCGGCACCGTCTTCTTGGCGGCGAGCGACCCCGCGATGGCGAGCGCCGGGACGATCACGAAGAACCGGCCGAACAGCATGCCGATCCCGAGCGTGGTGTTGTAGAACAGGGTGTTGCCGGTGAGCCCGCCGAAGGCCGAGCCGTTGTTCGCCGCCGCCGAGGTGAAGGCGTACAGGATCTCCGAGAAGCCGTGCGGGCCGGCGTTGGCCGGGCCGGCGAGGCCGGCGGCGACGACGGTGGCCAGCGCCGTGAACCCCAACATCATCAGCGGCAGGCACAGGATGGCGAGCATCGCCATCTTGACCTCCTTGGCCTCGATCTTCTTGCCGAGGTACTCGGGCGTGCGACCGACCATGAGGCCGGCGACGAAGATCGTCACGATGACGAAGACGAGGATGCCGTAGAGGCCGGCCCCGACGCCGCCGACAATGATCTCGCCGAGCTCCATGTTGATCAGCGGGATCATGCCGCCGAGCGCGGTGAAGCTGTCGTGCATGGCGTTCACCGCGCCGCACGAGGCCGCCGTGGTGACGGCCGCGAACAGAGCCGAGGCGACGATGCCGAAGCGGACCTCCTTGCCCTCCATGTTCCCGCCGGTCAGGCCGAGGCCGTTGAGGACGGGGCTGCCGGCGCTCTCGGCCCAGTAGACCACCGCAGTTCCGGCGAGGAAGAGCACGCCCATGGCCGCGAGGATCGCCCAGCCCTGGCGCTCGTCGCCGACCATGCGGCCGAAGACGTTGGTGAGCGCCGCGCCGATCACGAAGATCGAGACGATCTGGACGAAGTTCGAGAGCGCCGTGGGGTTCTCGAACGGGTGGGCGGCGTTGACGTTGAAGAACCCGCCGCCGTTGGTGCCGAGCATCTTGATCGCGACCTGGCTCGCCACCGGGCCGACCGCGATGGTCTGCTTGGCGCCTTCCAGGGTGGTGGCCTCGATGGCCCCGCCGAAGGTCTGGGGAATGCCCTGGGAGACCAGGAACAGCGTGTAGACGACGCAGATCGGCAGCAGCACGTAGAGGGTGGTCCGGGTCAGGTCGACCCAAAACGAGCCCACGGTGGCGGTCGAGGCGCGCGAAAAGCCGCGCACCAGGGCGACGGCCAGGGCGATGCCGGTCGCCGCCGACAGGAAGTTCTGGTGGGTCAGGCCCAGCATCTGCGTGAGGTACGACATCGTCGTCTCACCGCCGTAGTTCTGCCAGTTCGTGTTCGTCACGAAGCTCGCCGCCGTGTTGAAGGCGAGGTCCGGCGCGACGGCGGACTGCCCGTCCGGGTTGAACGGCAGCACCGCCTGGAAGCGCAGCAGCCCGTACAGGGCGAGGAAGCCGAGCACGTGGAAGGCGAGCATGGCCAGGGCGTAGGACAGCCAATGCTGTTCCTGCGCCGCTTTGATGCCGGCGACGCGGTAAAGCCCGCGCTCGACCGGGGCGAGCACGGGCGAGAGGAAGGTTCGCTCACCCGTGAAGACACGGGTCATGTAACCGCCGAGAGGGCGGGCGAGCGCGAGGACGACCGCGCAGAACAGCGCGATCTGGATCCAGCCGTTGATGGTCATGGAAGGTGTTCCTTCAGAACCGCTCGGGGCGGACGAGGGCGTAGGTGAGGTATCCGAGCAGCCCCAGGGCCACGAGGGCGCCGAGCGTCAGGTCGAGGGTCATGGCGAGGCTCAAAGGCGTTCGCAGAGGGCGGCGTAGCCCGCGGCCAGGCCGAAGAAGGCGAGCCCCGCGGCGATGAAGGCAATGTCGAGCATGGTCGGTCCGTTCGGTTCGGGGGCCGATACATGACCGGTCTCGCCCAGGACCAATTTGGACGCGAACCGCATTAGGGTTCGAGACGGAAGCGGAGACGATCTCATAAGGTTTGCATTAGGATCTGTGGACGTGCGACCTCGCCCGATGACACCGCTAGTTCAGTCCAGTGACATGGAAAGAAGCAAGGTGAGGCGGAACTCGGCGCACCCGAGGGGGCAGCCGGCCTGGGCAGATCGGGGGCACCCGGTCATCCAGGTTGATCGGTCGGCCTGGACGACACCATCGCCTGCGAGCCGATAGCCATGGAAGATGGTCCCGCATCCCCGACACCGGAAGCGCAGGCGTTGCAGGCATTCTAAGGATGATGTTTGGCCGATGGCACCGGCACGATCGGATTGGGCGGGTCGTCGGTCGATGACATCCATGAGCGTCGAGCGCCTTGGACCCCTTTTGGGGCGGCCTGCGACGATCCTCGAACCGGCATAAGGGTTCGAGAGGGGTCGGCTTCGTAGGGCTGGACGACCTGCCCTGTCTCGTCCCTTGCGCGCCTCTTTGGGTTTGAGCTAGCTGCCGATGATGCGCTTGCGTTTCTGCCAGGTGGCCACCTTCCGGAGGAGACGCGATAGCTGCTCGACCGAGTACGGCTTGTGCAGGAGCTCGAAACCGTAGGTGCCGTTCTTCGCCAGCACGTGGCTGTAGCCCGAGGCCAGTAGTACAGGCATGTCGTGATGCCGACGGCGGATCTCGTGTGCCAGGTCGATCCCGTTCATGCCCGGCATCACCACGTCGGTGAAGACCACGTCGAAGCGGGCGGCATCCTTCTCCAGCTCGGCCAACGCCTCCTCGGCGTCCGACGCCCAGACAGTGATGTAGCCGAGCTCGGCCAGGGTCTGGGTCGCGAACGTCCCGACATCCACGTTGTCCTCGACCACCAGGACGCAGGTGCCATGCCCATCGACGAGAGGCTCGGGCTCCGCCTTGGGCGCAGGGGCGGCGGCATCGACCCTCGGCAGATACAGCACGAACATCGTACCCTGGCCGACCGTACTCTGGACCCGGATCTCGCCGCCGGATTGCTTCGCGAAGCCGAAGACCTGACTGAGACCCAGGCCCGTTCCCTGCCCAACGCCTTTGGTCGTGAAGAACGGCTCGAAAATGTGCTCGATCCGCTCGGGATCGATGCCCGATCCGGTGTCCTCGATGCACACCGCGACGAAGTCCCCCAACACTGCGGGATGGCTGCGGATTAACGGGATAGTGGAGACGGGGTGCACCGTAATGGTGAGAGTACCCTCGCCATCCATGGCATCGCGGGCGTTGACCGCCATGTTCACCAAGGCCGTGTCGAACTGGCTCGGGTCGGCGTTGATGAAGCAGGGCTCGTCCGGGATGTTCGTGACGATCTTGATGCGCGAACCGCTTAGCGTCCCGACCATGTCGCTGATGGTGAGAACGCTACGGCCAGCATCAAAGACCTCCGGCTTCAATGCCTGCCGGCGCGCGAAGGCAAGGAGCTGACCCGTGAGCTTGGCAGCGCGAGCGACGGTGTCGGAGATCGCGCCGATGTAGCGCTGACGTCGCTCCTCCGGCAGGTCCGGACGCTTGAGCAGGTCGGTGGATGACTTGATGACCGTGAGTAGGTTGTTGAAGTCATGCGCGACGCCGCCGGTGAGCTGACCGACCGCTTCCATCTTCTGGGCCTGGCGCAGGGCTTCCTGGGCGGAGGCAAGCTCCGTCTCGCGTGCCTTGACGATGGTCAGGTCGCGACCGACGGCGATGAAGTGTGTTCCGTCGGCCTCGGGCACGACCATCCACTCGATGGGCTTCCAACCCCCGTCCTTGGCGCCGATGCGGTTCTCGAAGCGCGTCGGTCGCCTCGTCTTCCCCATCCGGGCGAGGCCGTCCAGCGTCGGCTCCATGTCGTCCGGGTGCATGAAGGTCCCGTACGGTCGCGACAGGAGCTCGGCCTCGGTCCAGCCGAGGACCCGGGTCCAGGCCGGACTAACCGCCGACATCATCCCTTCGTAGTCCGCTACGGCCAGCATGTCCTCGGACAACGTCCAGAGCCGGTCGCGCTCGGCCGTTCGCTCCAGGACCTGCTGCTCCAGAGTGGTGTTCAGAACCTGGAGCTCTTCCTCCATACGCTTGCGCTCGGAGATGTCGCTGAAGAGCACGGCGACCCTGCGTGCAGCTGGATCACCGACGCGCAGGGCCCGCACATCGAACCAGCGTCCGAACACGTCAGCCTTGTTCTCGAAATGAGCGGGTTCGCCCGTTCGCGCGACGTGCCCATAGGTGTCGAACCAGTGGCGTTCGAGGTCGGGGGCGAACTCGCTGACCCATCGGCCGACCACGTCGGCGCCGGTCTGCCGCTCGAAGGCGGGGTTGGCTTCAAGGATGCGGTAGTCGATGGCTCGGTCCGCATCGTCGAACGTCACCTCGATGATGCAGAACCCGACGTCGATGCTCTCGAACAGGGTGCGGTAGCGGCTCTCGCTCTCGGCCAAGGCGGCCTGCGAACGGATCTGGTCCGAGACCTCGTAGCCACCGGCGAAGATGCCGGTGACGGCCCCGCCCGCGCCGCGAATGGGCTGGTACAGGAAGTCGAGGTATCGATCGCTGTCCTCGCCCGCGAACCGGATCGGAACGGCACGGGCCGTGAACGGATCGCCCGTCGCGTAGACCTGATCGAGAAGCTCGTAGAACCCTTGGCCGACCAGTTCCGGAAACACCTCGCGGACGTTGCGGCCGATGTAGTCCCGTCGGCCGGCTACCACGACGTAGGCGTCGTTCACGTACTCGAAGACATGGCCTGGGCCGCGCAGCACGGCGACGAACCCGGGCATCTGCTGGAGCAGAGCCTGTTGCCGCTGTCGTTCGGAAGCGGCCTGTCGCTCGGCGAGCACCTGGCGGGTTGTTTCGGTGCAGGCGCAGAACAGGCCCAGGATCGCACCATCATCGCCGGGTACAGGGGTGTAGGAGAAGGCGAAGTGCGCTTCTTCCGGGTAGCCGTTGCGGTGGAGGGTGAGCTGCAGGTCCTCCATGTGCACGGGCTCTCCCGCGAACACGCGATCCATCAGAGCGCCCACCTCGCCTTGGATTTCAGGCCAGGTCTCGAAGAACGGGCGACCCAGGGCTCTGGGGTGCCTCTCGCCTAGCATGGGCGCGTAGGCGTCGTTGTAGACCAGGGTACGGTCCGCCCCCCAGGCGATGAACATCGGTTGCCGCGAGTTCAGCATCACCCGCACGAGGGTCAGGAGCGGCTGCGGCCAGTGCTCCTGCGGCCCAAGCGATGTGCCCGACCAATCGTAGGCACGCATGAGCGCGCCCATGTCGCCGCCGCCGGCGAGCGCCGAAGTATCCACCATCGACTCAGCCCTGTGGCCGACTGAGAGACGCCGGCGCGCCGCGGGCTGCCTGACCGATGGCCTCGCCTTCGTCCCTGTTGCGCAGGACCCGGATGGCGGTGCGGATGAGGTCGCTGGTCGAGGCGTACTCGCCCTTGGCCACCTGGCTGTCGATCCAGGCAGCAAGCGCTTCCGTGAGGGCTATGTGGCGAGAGTGTTTGGCGGGCATATCCGCCTTCTAACACAACCGGCGGTTGGGGTGTTTCCTTCCAAGCCACCAGGGCGCAGGCACCTATCTGCAGCCCGCGCTGAGAAGCCAGAGCTGGCGCCCCGCCTGCTTGGCTTTGCGCCATCGAAACGCTCCCAAGGCTATGACCAGCGTTACGTTTGGTCTGACGCGGGCCGAGCGACGATGTCCGCTTCCGCCAACGCTCGCCTGGAAGCGGACGGTCGCAAATCCACCCGGCCCAGACGAGGGCCATCCTTCGCCCACCTACCGCGAAGCGGAACTTCCGAAGGCCCGAGAAGGGTCGACAACAGACTCCAACCTCTAAAGCACGGCGTGCACAGCGGCTGCTGCGCGGCTTCGAAATTCGAAGGTGGCTGCCCTGGTCCCGCTCGTGCTTGGCTTGTCGCGGTAGGATACCGGACGGGGCCGGCAGGATGGGCAGACGCGGCATGGCAGGTGGACGGGATACGGCGGGGAGCCGGGCGCAGCAGGGAAGCACGGACCGGGTCGGGGCGATCTGCCGGGCGCTGCGGCGGGCCATCGTCGAACGGGCGGTGGCCCCCGGCGACCGCCTGCCGGAAGATGCCCTCGGCGAGCGTTTCGGCGTCAGCCGCACGATCGCGCGCCAAGCCCTGGGGCAACTCGCCAGCGAAGGGCTCGTGGAGCTGCGCCGCAACCGCATCGCCGTCGTGGCGACCCCGGGTTGGGACGAGGCGCGCGACACCTTCGACATCCGCATGGGCGTCGAACGCATCGTCGTCGCGCGCCTCGTCGGCAGCCTCGACACCGTGCAGGAGGCCGCCCTGCACGCGCATGTCGACAGCGAAGAGGCGGCCCAGCGCGGTGGCGAGCCAGGCTCCATCCGCCTCGCGACGGAGTTCCACCTGCTGTTGGCCAAGTTGACCGGCAGCCCCGTACTGGAGCGCTACGTCGGCGAACTCGGCTACCGCTGCGCCCTCATCCTATCGCTCTACAGCAGGCCCCATTCGGCCGAATGCGCCGTCGCCGAGCACCGTGCACTCATCGCCGCGCTCGCCGCAGGCGACGCCGCCCACGCGACGGCGCTTATGGACCACCACCTCGATGCCGTGGCCGAGCGCGCCCGCATCGTCGCCACCCCGCCTCGGGACCGCGACCTCGTGAGGCTCCTCGCACCCTACGCCGAGGTCGCGATCTGATCAGGCGGTGATGCCGCGTTGCGACAGAATCCGCTCGGCGCTGTCGTTCCACACCTCCATGGTGACGATCAGGCCATCGCGGACGGTGAAGCGGTCGACGTAGCGGTTGCCCGCGAACTGCGTCCCGTCGGGCCAGGCGCCGTAGAGGGTGCCCAGGCTGTAGACCGTGGTCGTCCCGTCCCCCGGCACTGCGTCGAGGCGCTCCATCCGCTTCTTCACCCAGGCATAGCGCCCGGCGTTGAACGCGGTGACTTCGCGCGGATGCCGGAAGCTGCGGGCGCCCGTGAACACGATCTCGATGCCCGGCGCCATGTAGGTCGCCGCCAACTCCGGGTCGGGCACCATCGAGGCTTCGAGATAGGCGACGACGATGGCGACGTCGTGCGCCGTCTTGTCCGGCGTCGAGACTCGGGTCGATCCTGTTTCGTCCGTCATCATCGCTTGTGCCTCCGGCCTGTCCGCATCCTTGCGAGCACCCTTGCGAGCATAATGCCGAAAGTGCATGCAAAAAGTGTATGCACTTTGTCGAAGTTCGCGGCAGCGCCTGCGGCCACAATCGGATTTCTCGATATCTTATAGGGACTTGCCTCCTGGCACAGGCGTTGCTGTACCTTCGCAAATTGCACCGGAGACGCCCACATGCTCATCAGCCAGTCTCTGACACGTCGCGCCGCCTTGGGCGCGGCCCTGCTGCTGGGCGTGTCCAGCGCGGCTTTGGCCGACGAGCCGATCCGCATCGGCCTCGTCACGGCGCTCAGCGGCCAGTCGGCCAAATCCGGCGAGGCGATCTCGCGCGGCATCGGCCTCGCCATCGACGAGATCAACGGCGCCGGCGGCGTCCTCGGCCGCCCGCTCGAGCTCGTGGCGCGGGACGACGAGGCCAATCCGTCGAAGGGCGTGCTCGCCGCCCGCGAACTCATCCAGCGCGTCGGCGTCGTCGCCCTGGTCGGCGGCCTCGACACACCCGTCTCCATGGCGTTGGTGCCGATCGCCAACCAGATGAAGGTGCCGTTCCTCGGCCCCTGGGCCGCCGGCACCGGCATCACCCGCAACGGGGCGGCCGACAACTACGCCTTCCGGGTCTCGGCCGTGGACGCCCTCGTCGACGAAGCCCTGGTCGCCTACGCGGTGAAGACCCACGGCGCGAAGAAGCCCGGCATGATCCTGGTGAACAACGCGTGGGGTGAATCGAACCAGCAAGGCCTCGTCGCGGCGCTCAAGGCGGCGAACCTCCCCAGCGCGGGCATCGAGAAGTACGAGGCCGCCGACGTCGACATGGTGCCCCAGCTGACACGCCTGAAGGAGGCCGGCGCCGACACGTTGTTCCTCGTCGGCAATGTCGGACCCTCGGCCCAGGTGGTCAAATCGCTGGACCGCATGGGCTGGTCCGTTCCCGTGGTCTCCCATTGGGGGCCGGCAGGCGGGCGCTTCGACGAACTCGCCGGCCCGAATGCCGGGAAGGTCCACTTCGTCCAGACCTTCACCTTCGCGGGAAACACCTCGCCGAAGGCTTCGGCCGTCCTCGAGGCGCTGAAGAAGAAGTACCCGGCGATCAAGTCGATGGCCGACGTGACGCCGGCGGTGGGCATCGCCAACGCCTACGACGCGATCCACCTGCTGGCGCTCGCGATCAAAGCAGCGAACTCGACCAAGGGGCCGGAGGTCCGCGACGGCTTCTACAAGATCGCGACCTACCCGGGCCTGATCAAGACCTACGACAAGCCCTTCGCTCCGGGGCAGCACGACGCGCTCGGTCCGCAGGACTACGTCTTCACCCGCTTCCAGAACGGCGAGATCGTCGCGGTGACGAACTGAGCCCCGTCGGATGCTGACCGGAACCCTCGTCACCGGCCTCGGCCTCGGCAGCATGTACGGGCTGATCGCGCTCGGCTTCCACATCACCTACGCGGTGTCGGGCACGGTCAACTTCGCGCAAGGGTCGGCCGTGACGCTGGGCGCCGTCCTCGGCTACTGGCTCGGGGTGACACTGGGCTGGCCGATGCCGCTCGCCGTCCTCGCCGCCCTCGCCGGTTGCGCCCTCCTTGGCGTGGTGGTGGAGCGGCTGCTGGTCTGGCCGTTCGTCGAGCGCGGCTCGGATGCGTGGCTGCTCGCCACGGTCGCCGGCGGCATCATCCTCGACAACACCATGCTGTTCACCTTCGGCAAGGAGCCGCGAAGCCTGCCTTCCGTACTCGCGGTGTCGCCCGTGCAGGTCTTCGGGACAGGAATCTACCCGCTCCAGCTCGTCATCCCCGTCCTCGGCGTCGCCGTGGCGCTCGTCATCCGCATGGTGTTCCGCCGGACCGACCTCGGGCGCGTGCTGCTGGCCGTCGCCCAGAACGCGGACGCGGCCCGCCTCATGGGCATCGATGTGCGGAAAACCGTGGCTTGCGCTTTCGCCCTGTCGGCGGTGCTGGCCGGCGTCGCGGGTCTGCTCATCGCGCCCCTATTCTCTGTTTCGGCAGAGATGGGCGCCCTGTTCGGGATCAAGGCCTTCGCCGTAGCGATCCTCGGCGGTATCGGCTCGGCCACCGGCGTCGTCGTGGCGGGGCTGCTCTACGGCCTCCTCGAGGCGGGCGTCACGGCGACGCTCGGATCCGCCTACACTCAGCTCATCGTGTTCTCGGTGATCATCCTCGCGCTGGCGCTGCGGCCCGACGGGTTGTTCGGCCGCAGCGCCGTCAACAAGGTCTGACGCCATGCGCCACCTGAACGGACGGCTGGCGATACCCTTCGCCATCGCGGCCCTCACGGCGACGGGCCTCGGCCTCGTCGCCGGAACATCCGGCTACAGTCATTTCATCATCGCGCTGGTGGCGTTGACGACCGTCGCGGGGGTCGGCCTCAACGTGCTCCTCGGGCTGACCGGCCTGATCTCCTTCGGCCATGCCGGCTTCTATGCCATCGGCGCCTATGCGAGTGCCGTGCTCACCGGCGCGGGGGTGAGCTTCTGGCTGGCCTTGCCGGCCGCGGCCTTGCTCTCGGCACTCGTCGGCGTGGTGCTGGCGGTGCCGGCCATGCGGGTGAAGGGGCCATATCTCGCCATGGTCACCATCGCCTTCGGCTTCATCGTCGAGCATGCGCTGATCGAGGGCGGCGCGCTCACCGGTGGGCAGAATGGCCTCGTCGTCACCGGCGGCCCGAGCCTTCTCGGCACCCCCTTCGCGGAGCGCGAACTTGCGATCTTGAGCGTGCTCAGCGCCGGAATGAGCCTCTACGGCTTCCACCGTCTGGCGCTCAGCCGCCTCGGCCGCGCCATGTGCGCCGTGCGGGATACCGACGTGGCGGCTGCCTCGCTGGGCTTCGATCCGGTGCGGGTGAAGACCCTGGCCTTCGCCGTCTCGGCGGCGCTCACGGGGCTCGCAGGCGCCGTGCTGCCGCCCCTCATGCTGTTCATCGCCCCCAGCTCGTTCCCGTTCTCGCAATCGATCCTGTTCGTCCTCGCGGTCGTTGTCGGTGGGGCCGGCACCGTGCTGGGGCCCCTGTTCGGCGCCCTCGTCACCGTGCTCTTGCCCGAGATGATGTCAGGGCTCGCCGAGTATCGGCTGCTGTCCTTCGGGATCGCCACCCTCGTGGTGCTCTGGCTCGTGCCGTCCGGTCTCGTCGGCAGCCTTTCGCGGCTGATACCCCTTCGTATGGACGCCCGGGTCACGGGAGACACCGACCTCGCCGGCTTCCTGGGCGATCGGTCGGGTGAGTCCTTGGTGGTGGAGGCCATCGGCATTCAGTTCGGCGGTATCCGCGCGGCGGACGGCGTGTCGTTCACCGCCGCTCCCGGTGCCGTCACCAGCGTCATCGGCCCGAACGGGGCCGGCAAGACCACGGTGCTCAATATGGTCTCGGGCTTCTACCGCCCGAGCACCGGTGCCATCCGCTTGGGTACCAGGGACCTCACGGGTGCGCCTGCGCAGGCCATCGCCCGGGCCGGCATCGCCCGCACCTACCAGACCACGCGGCTTTTCGGCTCGCTGAGTGTCGTCGACAACGTCGCCCTCGCCTTCTCTCCAGGCCGGCTCTTGCGTCGTGCCGGCCGCGACGATCGCGCCAAGGCCGCCGCCCTTCTCGCCTTCACCGGCTATGCCGGCGCCCTCGACCGGCGGGCCGACGAACTGCCCCATGTCGACCGGCGCCTCGTGGAGATCGCCCGCGCCCTCGCCGGCCGGCCCCAAGTGCTCCTCCTCGACGAGCCCGCCGCCGGTCTCACCCGCGCCGACACCGACCGCCTGGGCGGGCTCCTGCGCCGCATCGCCGGCTGCGGGGTCGCTGTGATCCTCGTCGAGCACGACATGCCGCTCGTCATGGGTATCTCCGACCACATCCTCGTCATGGATGCCGGGCGGCCCATCGCCAGCGGCGTCCCGGCCGCGATCCGCCACGACCCGGCGGTGATCCGCGCCTATCTCGGTGCCGCCGACACGCCGGCTCGGCCACGCGCGGCCCCCTGGCGGGGGCCGGCCAACGCCGTCCTCTCGGCCCAGGGTCTCACCGCCAGCTACGGCGCCGCCGCCGTGCTGGAGGGGGTGTCCCTGGAGGTCCGCCCCGGCGAGACCGTGGCGATGCTCGGCGCCAACGGTGCCGGCAAGTCCACGGCCATGCGGGCGCTCGCCGGCCTCCTGCGCCCAGTCGAGGGCGGAATCGTGCTGGAAGACCGCCCCGTCGATGGGCTCCCCGCCCACCGGATCGCCCGCCTGGGCCTCGCCCTCGTGCCCGAGGGCCGCCAAGTTTTTCCGGAGTTGACCGTCGTGGAGAACATCCGCCTCGGCGCCCACGGCCGGAAGGACCCGATCGACCCCGCCGAGATCGAGGCGCTGCTCACCCGCTTTCCCCGCCTGCGCGACCGGGCGACGAGTCGAGCCGGCCTCCTGTCGGGCGGCGAGCAGCAGATGCTCGCCATCGCCCGAGGGATGATGGCGCGGCCCCGCATCCTCCTCCTCGACGAGCCGTCGCTCGGCCTTGCGCCGGCGATGATCAATGCCCTCTACGCCGTGGTGGCGGAGCTTCGGGATGCCGGCACCACGATTCTCATCGTCGATCAGATGGCGGCGCTCGCCCTGACCGTGGCCGACCGCGGCTACGTCCTCGAGCAAGGCCGCGTCGTCACACAAGGAACGTCCGCCGAGCTCGCGGCGGACAAGGCCTTGGAGGCAGCCTACCTCGGCGCGGCGTAATCACTGTCTACCTTGAAAGCTTAAGGACCCGCATAGTTCTGACGGTCAAATTGAATGATCCACTTTCATCACAGACGTCCGACATGAGTAGCAAGTTGAAGGTCATATATAAATCATCGATTATCTCATACCAATCGGCGCTGACGCGGACTCACGGGGTTTCGCATTTGCGTCGGATCTGATTCGATTGGGCGAACCGGAGGGTTTGCCATGTCTGCCGCCATCCCGCTGCGAGACGATTTTACCGCT
>NZ_VRUX01000069.1:0-13236 GCF_008039885.1 Methylobacterium sp. WL103 | reverse complement strand
TCGGGCTAGAAAAGCATCTCGTCACCGCAAAACATCCAGATCGGCGCACGGTCATCCCCTCGGTCAGCCGGCCTTCAGGAAGACGACGCGACCGAAATACAACGCCGAGCCTCCACCGAGCGCTTACCATCGACGCGCATCGCGAACCAGCGCTACCGCTGGCCGCGGAATACGACGAAGGCCCCGGACGCCGAGCGAGTGTTGTAGGTGCTCTGAGCAAACGACATGGCGCTTGGCTCCATCAATAGCGCTTATACGGCGAAGCTGAACACACGCTTACGGGATGTCGCACAGCCCGCTGGATGACCGGGATGGGCGCTAAGCCGTCATGCATCGCGACCCGAGCGACCGTCCGCTTTCTCGATTTTGCTTCCGAGAGCGGACCAGCAGAAATCCACCCTACCTGGTCGTAGAGCAGACGGACGGGTCCCGACCCAACCCGGTCGCTCATCCCGTTTCATCGCCTGCCTGTAAGCGGACATTGTTCTGCAGCCCGCTGTCTGGGTAGGACCAACTGAGCACCACCGAACCGCTTTTCGATCACTGCACCAAAAGAAAAGCCGTTCCTCCGCCGAGTGAAGATCCCCGGGAGAACTTCCGACCTGCAGACTAAATTTGGGCCGAGGCATGGAGCGTGTGGGCACGGGTCAAGCTGGACAAGGGTGTGGCCGGAAACAACCGAAGCGTCGGCGAGCACCTGGCGGACTGGACTCGGGAGCGGGCCTACAGCCCGGTCATCGAACTCACGGGCTTGCCGGAGGCGGTCGAAACGGGGTTGGCGAAGGCCGGCGTGGCGTTGTGGAAGGCGGCGGAGGCCGAAGCCGCGGCGATGATGGTACGGGAGCGCCTGCGCATGGCGGAGGCCATCGCGGCGGAACGGGACCTCCGGCACGAGGCGCTCGGGATGGTGGATGCGGGTGAGGCCGTGATCGAGGGGCTGCGGGCCGAGATCGCGCGGCATGCGGCCGAGCTCGAAGGGATGCGGGAGCACATCCGCGTCGTGCGGGCGCGGGAGTTCTGGCCGCGGATGGCGCAGGAGATCTGGGAGGTGCTGCCGGAGCGGGAGGCGATGCACCTGACCGAGATCACGCGGCGGATCGGGCGCGAATTCGTCAAGGAGGCGGAGGAGTACCCAGGCGACTGGGGTCCGGCCCTGATCCGGGGCGTGATCGACCAGCGCATCAAGTACCGGAAGCTGTTCGCGGCCGCGGACCCCGGGCGTTATCGCAGGCGCAGGCCGGAGGACGACGTCGCGGCCTGATGGCGTACGCGACCGGTCGGTGGCGGTCTCCGGAGGGTCGGGGGCCATGCCAATATGGCGGCGAGACGCGGAACCCGCTCGCGGGTGAACGATACGACGGTCAGGCGGCGATCACGCGAGAACGTTCCCCGCCCCTGTTCTCCAAGATCTCGGACGGAGCGCTTCGCGTCCGATTGCGACCCGCCGCCTTGGCCTCGTACACGGCCCCATCCGCCAGGGCGTAGAGATCCTCCGCCCGGGAGACACCGGAAGCCGTGCCGATGCTGACGGTGACCGCACCCGCCGCGATGCCGGCCATTCCGACCGTCAGACGCGACACCTGGGCATGCACCTCGTCGGCGACGCGCAGCGCGCCTGCCTCGTCTGTCTTCGGAAGCAACAGGACGAACTCCTCGCCGCCGATCCGGCAGACCAGGTCGCCGGGCCGGTTCACGCCGGCCTGAAGGCAGCTGGCCAATCCCCTAAGCACCTCGTCGCCGACGGTGTGGCCATGCTTGTCGTTGATGCGCTTGAAATGGTCGGCATCGACCATGAGCAGGGACATCGGCTCGCCGGTCCGGCGTGCGTCCGCGCATGCCCGTGCGTAGGCATCCTCGAACCGGCGGCGGTTCGCCAGGCCGGTCAGCGCGTCCGTGCGCGATAGACGGGCCATCTCGGCGTGCATCTCCGCCCTGAGCCCGAGTTCCCGGCCGAACAGCAGCGATAGGGCGATGGTCACCCCGCACAGGGAGAGGACGATGGCGGCGATGCCGAGGGCCTTCGTCCGCCATTGCGCCTCGACGTCGGCCGTGCCGACGGCGACGTTGAGGACCAACGGAAGATCGCCCACCTGGGTGAAGGCGTAGTGGCGCTCGACGCCGTCGCGGACGGACATCCCGACGAAGGCGCCGCTGCCCTCGCGGACGAAGCGGTCGAAGTTCGGGGTGCCGGCGATGTTCACGCCGACGTCGGCCTCGGCATAGGGATGGCGCACGATGCGCATCCCGCTCCTGAGAAAGAGGTTGATCGCACCCTCTCGACCCAGGCCAATCCTGTCGAACAAGCGGGTGAAGTAAGACAGCTTGAGGGTTCCGAGCGCGACGCCGCCGAAGGAGCCGTCCGGTTTGGCGATGCGACGACTGAAGGGGAGTATTCGCTCGCCGGTCAGGCGCGAGACCAGGGGTTGGCCGATATGGAGACCTAGGGCGGGGTGCGTCTTGTGGGCCTGGAAATATTCGCGGTCGGCGTAGTTGCACTTGCGCGGCGGCCAGCCGGCCGCGTCGATCGCGATCTCGCCCGTCTCGTCGATGACCAGCAGGTCTCCGATGTCCTTCGCCGTGGCGGCGCGGTCGAACAAGATCAGCTGCCGCGTCCGCGGGCTCGCCTCTGCCGTGGCCGGCGCCCGCAGGTTGTCGACGACGCCCCGTAGCGACAGGTCGATGAGCTCGACGTTGCGGACGATGTCGCGCTCGACGACCTGCAGCAGGTTCCTTGAGGTCTGCTCGGACCTGTCCCAGGCGTCGCGCCTGAGGTCCAGCAGCATGAGCCCCGACATGACCAGCATGCCGATGGGCGCCAGCACGCCGAGTGCGACCCAGCTCCGATTGGACGTGCGCGCTCCCATCAGGCGGTCGGGGACGGATATCACCGGGCGTTTCCAATCTTGGTTGCCACGAATGTCGCGCATGGGGTCTGACCGGACGGTTAAGCACCGGGTGTGACAACCTCGGAAGCCGTCTCGCGCCCGACACGGCGCATGGAGAACAGTCCCGAACGACCCGAAGCCGATCCGGACCCGGTTCGGGCCGTCGCCTGATCACGGCCCGCTTAGATGGTCGGGGCATGACCCCGGCGCATTCGGCCGTCTCACTGAGAAATCTTCCCTGGGCTGAGGCAACGCAGGTGCCGACCACGGCGTCTTCCATCGCCCCTGGCCTGACGCCGCTTCCAGGACCTTCCGGTATCGCCGAGGCCGCGGTCACGAAGGTCCATGCCGCAGGCGAATCCCGTCGAACGTCCTTGAGCTATCGATGAAGGTCGGCGCCGGATCACCGACGACCACCCTCGTCGTGGGGCGAGGCGTCCCGGCTGGGAGGCCCGGCGTAGGCGTCGAACGGGAAACGTGACGTTCCGCATGGGTGTCTCATGAGGATCCCCGGCGACCGAACGGATCGACGACGGTCCCCACTCGCAACGGAGGCCGCCACGGCCCACCTTTGGCCGGTGGCGACGAGGCGCCGCTGGGGGTAATCGCTTGCGCAAGGTGGGGGCGCCGATCCGGCGGGTGGTCTTGTTCTGCGCGCCCCTACTTGCGCTGGCGGTCGCCGGCTTCGCCTACGCCTACCTCGCGCGGCCGACCACGCTCGTCGTCGCCGTGGCTCCGAACGGTGGTTCCGAGCCGGCCCTGATGCGGGCCTACGCGGATGCCCTGGCCAAGGGAAAGGCGTCCATCCGGCTGCGGATCGTCCCCTTCGACGGGGTGCGCGAGAGTGCAGAGGCGCTCCGGGACGGAAAGGCGGACCTCGCCGTGGTCCGGCCCGACGTCATGCTGCCGCGCAACGGGCTCACCCTGGCGGTCCTGCGCGAGCAGGCGACCTTCGTAGTCGCGCCCCGCCAGGCCGGCATGGATGGCTTCCCCGCCCTCGCGGGCAAGCGGTTGGGCATCCTGGCACCCCGGAAGGCGGACCATGCCCTCGTGCGGAGCCTGGTGCGGCGGCACGGCCTGGAGCTGCGGGACGACGTTCCGGAAGGTGAGGTGCACGGACGGGTCGTCGCCCTGGTCCCGGTCGAGGAAGGGGCTATCGGGCGCTTCCTCTCCGAGGGCCGTATCGCCGCCGTGATCCTGCTGACCACGCCGACGTCGTCGGCCGCGCAACGCATCGTCGGGATCGTCCGGGGGGCGGACGCGAACGGCGAGGCGACGCTGTTCGGCGCGCCCGACGCCGCGTCCACCCTGGCGCGGCTACCTCGGCTCCAGGCCGTCACCATCCCGGCCGGCCTCTACGACGGGCAACAGCGCCTTCCGGCCGAGGACGTCCCGACGGTCGGGTCGTCCTATCGCCTCATGGCCCGTGCGACCCTGTCCCGGAGCGTCGCCGCGGAGGTGACCCAGCACCTGTTCGAGATGCGCGCGCTCCTGTCGGAGGCCACGCCCGCGGCCGAGGACGTCACCCACCCGGCCTACGACACCACCGTCGGCGCGACCAGCGCGCGTCTCGCCATCCACCCGGGCGCCATCGATTACTACGAGCGCGAGCAGGAGAGCCTCATCGAGCGATACGAGAGCTGGATCTACCTCTTGGCCATCCTCGGCGGCGGCCTCGGGTCCGTGGCCGCATGGCTCCGGCAGCGGATCGGGCGTATCCGGCGCGAGCGAATCGAGGTGGCGACCCTGCGGCTCCTGGAGATCCGCTCGAACGCCCGTGGGGAAAGCGACCGATCCAAGCTGGAGGAGATGGCGGGTGAGACCGACGACCTGGCGGCCAGCGTCGCGCGCCACGCGCTGAGGAGGGCCGCCGAACCCCACACCCTGGCGGCGGCGACCCTTGCCGTGGATGCCGCGCGCTCGACCGTCGCCCGACGCCTCGGCCGAGGCTTGGGATCGGGCGCCGCCTCGGCATGATGCCTCCCCACGAATGCGTTTGAGGACCGGCCTACCGGGAGACCGGCTCGATGACTGATCCGGGACGGCTGGTCGTCTACTTTTCCACTTCCCCAAGTATGTCCCCGGTCTTCGGGTCAAGGTCGAACTGCATCGCCTTGCCGTTCTTCATCCCTTCCCCGTCCCAATGCCCATCCTCGGCCTCGATCTTGATGATCGAGGTATATCCCGACGATATGAGCTTCTGCTTGACCTGCTCCAGCGGCATCCAATCCGGTCCCGGCTGATCAGCCAGGGCGACACCCTGCAGGCCCACGCAGAAGACGAGCGCGCATGCCAAGACTGAGTTTTTGAGCATTTCTAACACCCAGGATTCGTATTCGACCAAAATTCATTCCGGCGTTATCGATTGTACGATGAGGCATCGCCAGAGCTCCATCCGCGATTGCCGCGGCTACCGGTCACCGTGCTGCCTGGATGCATTCAGCGCCTGAAACGTAGCTGCCTTGAGCCTACCGGTCGGGCCGCCCACCGGGCGAAGGTCCGAGTGGCCCGGCGTCGTGGATGCGGGGGACGGTGCCGCGAGACAGGTCGACGTGTTGCGGAGGTACCCATGGGTGAAATCCACCGACAGCGAGCCCACCCTGTCGTCGATTGCCGTCAGATCCTGATCTGCGACCCGATCTCCACGGCGCGGTCGACGGGGATGCGGAAGTAACGTGAGGCGTCCGTGGCCGCCTGGGCCATCGCGATGTAGATCCGGTCCTGCCACACCGGCATCCCGGTCTCGGCGGACGCCACGAGGACGCGCCGGGTCAGGAAGTAGGACAGCCCACCCGAGTCCAGGCAGGCACCCGCCAAGGCCGCAGGAAGGTCGGGAAGTTCCATAAACCCGAACCGCACGCTGGCACGGCTCACCGAGTCGGAGAGCCTCTCGACGCGAACGCGCTCCCCGCCGACGATGCGCGGCGTATCCTCGGTCACGACCGTCACGATGAGGTTCTGTGCGTGAAGCACGCGGTTGTGCCGGACGTTGTGCAGCAGGGCTCCGGGCGTGTCGCCGAGCGTGCCGGTCAGGAAGACGGCCGTTCCGGGCACGCGCTGGAACGTGCCGTTCGCGGCCGTCCCGATAAAGTCGGAGAGCGGAAGCCGGTCGTGGTGCATCTCCCTGGTGATGAAGAGCGAGCCGGTACGCCAGGTCCACATCATCGTCACGAGCACGGCGCCCACCAGCAGGGGAAGCCAGCCCCCGTCGAGGATCTTGAGCGCGTTGCCCGTGAGGAAGACGCCCTCGATGAGCAGGAACGGCGCGAGCAGCAAGGCCGCGACGGCGGGCGACCACCGCCACGCCTTCCAGGCCACGACGAAGACCAGCGCCGTGGTGATGACCATGTTGCCGGTGACCGCGATCCCGTAGGCCGCGGCCAGCGCCGTCGAGGACTTGAACAGCACCACCAGGAAGACGACCGCCACGAGCAGCCACCAGTTGACCTGGGGGATGTAGATCTGGCCCCGCTTGGTCTCGGACGTGCGCAGGACCCGCATGCGCGGCAGCAGCCCCAATTGCATCGCCTGCTGGGTGATCGAGAACGCACCCGTGATGACCGCCTGACTCGCGATCACTGTGGCCATCGTGGCCAGCAGCACCATCGGGATGAGGGCCCAGGACGGGTAGAGAAGGAAGAACGGGTTCTCCATGTTCTCCGGATGGGCGAGCAGCATGGCGCCCTGACCGAGGTAGTTGAGGCCGAGGGACGGGAAGACGAGGCCGAACCATGCCGCCCTGATCGGACCGCCGCCGAAATGACCCATGTCCGCGTAAAGCGCCTCGGCGCCCGTGACGGCGAGGAACACCGCGCCCAGGACGAGGAGGCTCGCGCCGCCATGGTTCAATAGGAAGCCGACGCCGAACGCCGGGTTGAAGGCGTGCAGGATGCCCGGGTCGTCGGTGAGATGGACGAGGCCGCCGAGGGCCATGGCCAGGAACCAGAGGGCCGTGATCGGTCCGAAGAAGGCCGCCACCCGGGCTGTGCCATGGCTCTGGACCACGAAGACGCCGACCAGGATGGCCACGCTGACGGGCAGCACGAACGGCTCGAAGGCCGGCGTGACGAGCTTCAGCCCTTCCACCGCGGACAGGACCGAAATCGCCGGTGTGATGATGGCGTCGCCGTAGAACAGGGCGGCACCGACCATGCCGATCAGGATCACGGCTCCCCCCCGGTGGCCGAGGGCGCGTTGCGCCAGGGCGACGAGGGACAGCGTGCCGCCCTCGCCGTCGTTGTCCGCCCGCAGGACGATCAGCACGTACTTGACCGTGACGATGAGGATGAGCGCCCACAGGATCAGCGAGATTACGCCGAGGATCATCTCGCGGGTCAGCGCATGGTGGCCGGCTCCTCCCGTGGCGGCATGGAGGGACTCCTTCAGGGCGTAAAGCGGGCTGGTGCCGATGTCGCCATAGACGACCCCGACGGAACCCAGGGCGAGCGTCCAGAAACCGGTTCGCGGCGCATGCCCGGACATTGATTTTCCGGACGTCGGATGAGGGGCCGATACGCTCGCTGTCACGGATGTCGTTCCAATCGCTGAACCGCCGAGGACGCCGCGGACGGATCACAACGGCCAAGGCGTGCGGATCGTTCGTCGCGGACCGCCCACGGAGCCGGCAGCGTTCCGTGAATGGCCGACCGGCAGTGAACCCTTAGGCACATGCGCCACGTCCTCGATGGAAGCGCCGAGGAACGTGGATGCGCCCGGGCGGCGGGATCGACCCAGCGCCGGTCCCGGGGTGGGCTCCGGTCGGCCCGGGCCCTCCGCCATCGGTTGCAGGAGGCCGGCGTCAGGTCTCCCGTATCCCGGGCTTTGCACCGGGTTCGAACGTGAACGTGACGCCGGCCTCTTCCAACACCTGCCGCACCACCCTGAGCGTGTCGGGGCGAGGCTTGATGGAAGACGTCGCGTCCTCAAGGCGCACGATGGTCGAGACGGACACGCTCGCGCGACGCGCCAACTCGTCCTTCGACAGGCCGGTGATGCCGCGCGCGCCACGGATCTGGGCCGGCGTGACGATCGGCTCCCCGTCGTCCGATCCGTAGGTCGCCCCCCCGGATGCACCCTTCGGGGAGCCGTACCGGTTCCGTCCGGGCACGCTGAGGCACACCCCGACCCATTCCCGCACCGAGCCGTCCCGGTCGAGGATCGGAACCCCACGCGCGTTGAACCAGCGGTAGATGCCGTCGGCGCACAGCACTCGGTAATCCGTGTTGTAGGGGGTGGCGTGCGAGACCGCGGTCGACCAGGCCGCCGCCGTTCGCTCGCGGTCGTCGACGTGGATGGCGTCGAGCCAGCCCTGCCCGCTCATCTCCGCGTGGCTCTGGCCCGTGAGCGCCTGCCATTGCGGCATCTCTAGGGGTTCGCCGTCCGGGCCGTTGATCCAGAACACCGCCGCGGTCGCGCTCAGGAGGGCGTTGAAGCGGTCATGCCGCTGCTCCATCGAGGTCACGCTGTCGTGCCGCCCAGTGACGTCGAACACCACGCCCATGCCCTGGCATGGCCTGCCGTCCGGGCCCAGCATCACCTCGGCGCGGTGGAGGAGCCAGCGCTTGGTACGGTCCGGGCGTATGATCCGGAATTCCCGCGTGATCGGCTGTCCGCTCCGCAGCACGGAGATCTGGTCGCCGTGGGCCGCCCGATCGTCGGGGTGGATCATGTCGAGGCCAACCCCGAAAGTCATTTCCTGTGCCGGGTCGAGCCCGAGGATGCGGTAGAGCCCAACCGAGGCTTCCAGCCGGTCCTTGCGCATGTCGGCCGTCCAAAAGCCGACGTCCCCCATGTCCTCGATCAGCTTCAGGAGATTCCTGGAGGAGAAGGCAGGCGGGGCGGATGGCACCGCTTCGCCCTCGGACTGCGTCAGGCGCATCAACGAACGCGTCGGCATCCCCCCTCCTTACCCGTCGCTGCGGAAATGGACGTTTTCGTCTCATCAACGCGTAATCGACGCGTGTGATAAGACGTTCATGTCGAGCAGTTTCATCCGGTATCGGGCAACAAAATCAATTGACGACTTGGAGCGATTGCCGAAGCGTTCAATCTAGCCCTATCTAAGGGATGCGCGCGCTTCTGATTTTGGCATCGCTTGCCTTGGCCTTAATCTATTTTCGGAGCCACGATGCGGGCCCGGACCCGTCGCCTGACGTTGCGGTCCAGCCTGAGCGTTCCGAGCGAGCGAGGCAGCGGGAAGAGGCCATCGAGCGCCGACGATCCGAAGCGAGGGTGGCGGCCGGACGTTCGAAGGTGGCAGTCCCCATCATCGAGGCCGCGCTGGCGGAACTCACCGCCAAAGGCGTGACCCGTGGCGACGTGAAGGCCCACTTCTATGCCGAGATAGAGCAAGAGGTCTGCAACGCCTGGGATTGTCGCGCGGATTAGCGGCCCGCCTGGCGTGCACCGTGGTGCGGCCGGACCTGGCGCGGGCCCGGGGTCCAGCTCACCGCAGCGTGATCTCGCCCTGCAGCCATCCCTGCAGGATGGCGAACTGGACGATCTGCGCTCGGCTACTGATCCCCAACCTGCAGCATGCCCGGGCCTTCTGGGCTTCCACCGCCTTCAGGGTCGCGCCGATGCGTGCCCCGATTTCCTTGCCGGTGTAGCCATAGGCCACGAAGCGGAGGATCTCCTTCTCGCGTTCGGTCAGCGGGGCCTGGGCGTCGTGAGACGGGGCGGCGACGGGGCGAACGTGGGCGGCGCCGTGGCCCGGCAGCATGGGATCGACGTAGGTTCCGCCGGACCGGACCGCCTGGACGGCCTGGGCGATGTTGAGGAAGGCCGAGCGCTTCAGGACGTACCCGCCCGCGCCGGCCTCGAATGCCTGGTCGACGTAGACCCGGCTGTCGTAGACGCTCAGGATGATGGACCGTGCCGGGCTCCGGCGTTCGACGAGCGTACGGATCACCGCGACCCCGTTCATGTCGGGCATGGCCAGATCCAGGATGGCGATGTCCGGCACGAGGTCGGTGACCGCCTGCACCGCCGCCGTCCCGGTGTCCACCGAGGCGACGATCTCGACCTCACCCGTCCCCGAGAGAAGGTCGGCAACCCCGTGCCGGAACACCGGGTGGTCGTCGGCGAGCACGACGCGGACCGGGAGACGATCAGACATCGTGGGGGGCATCCATGGCGAGGTGGACCCGCGCGATGACGGACGTTCCCTGCCCGGGCGAGGATTCCAGGTCGAGGGTGCCGCCAACGAGTGACATGCGTTCGCGCATCCCGATCAGGCCGAGCTTGCCTTGGGATACCAGCGAGAGGGTGGACGCCTCGTCGGCCTCGAAACCAACGCCGTCGTCGTCGATGGTGAGCGTGAGATGCCGCGGGCTGAACAGGAGCACGACGGAGGCATAGCTTGGCCTGCCGGCATGCTTGGCGACGTTCGTCAGAGCCTCCTGGGTCAGGCGGTGGAGCGTGATGGCGTGCTCGGACGGCAGCGGGATCTCGTCCCCGGAGACCTGCATCTCGGTGCCGATGCGCGTGGCGCGACCCCATTCGTCGACCAGGTAACGCAGGGCCGTGACGAACCCGAACTCGTCGAGGGCCGCGGGTCGCAGCGCGAGGGTCACCCGCCTGAGGGCCTCGCCGACGTCCTGCGCCTGCCCGAGGAGGCCGTCGAGCTCGTTTCGTGCCGCCGGGCCGGTCAGATGTGGCAGGAGCCGCCTCAGCCCGAAGTTCAGCGCAACGAGGTGTTGGCCCGCATGGTCGTGCAGGTCACGTGCGAGGCGCCGCCGCTCGTCCTGGCCGGCGCGGTACAATTGGGCCAGGACCCCGTCACGTTCCCGTTCCGCCGCGACGCGTGCGGCTGCGTCGGCCTCAAGCCGCAGGAGCAACTCCTCACGCTCCTGCATCAGGGACTGAAGCTCCCGCGTCCGGCGCCTGCGCTCCTGCATGACGCGGCGGGCATCGTGGAGCTTGGCGGCCAGGACCTTGAACCGTCGGTCGACGGTCGGCGCATCGAGGTGGAGCAGGACCATCGCGCACTCCTCGAACCCGAGCAGGCGCGCGCGGATGCCGTGGCAGGGATGCCGTTCCAGTCCGCCATCGTCGTTCTGGAGGAACAGGACGCCGGGCAAGGTCGCGGCAGTGGAGGCACAGCGGTCGAGGTAGCGCTGGAACTCGTCGCGACCGGCCCCTTGGACGGGCATGACGGAGCCGATTTCGAGTCGCCCCAAGGATTCGCGGGCCGATGCGTTGGCGGCCGCGACCTCCCCCATGCGCCGAACAAGGAGGATGGGGGATGGGACGAACTCGAAGAGGGTATCGAAGTCGGACCTAGGCGTCGGCCTTCCCGAAATAGGGCTGTCCCCCGTCGTCGGGTGCGTCGGGATCGAGATCGATGACGATGCGGCAGCCATTGGCGCCACGGGCGATGGTGTCAGCGAGCGTGACCCGTCCATAACCCTGGCTCTCCGCAACCATGTGGCCGAATACGTGCGATGTCACGATGCACATCGCGGGCGATCTCACCGCCAGGTCTCCGAAGGGACATCGCCGGTTGCCGAGGACGACGCGCCGTTCGGTCTCCTCGATGACGTAGAAGTCTCCACCCATGCGACGCTTCAGGTCGATCAGGGCGTCGACGGTCCCGCGGAGGTCCAGTCGCGAGGTTCCCGCGGCCCGGAGGTACTCGGCCTCGATCTCCTCCGAGATGGCCAAGCCGACGAGGTTGATGAAGCCGCTGGCCTCCCGCGACCCGACGGTCTCCTCCAGGGTGTCGCTGAGGGCCCTGAAGATCATGCCGAGGAAGCCCTCGCGGTCGAGGGCTATCGCAGCATCGTCGAAAACAGTGCCTCCAACCGCTCGATTATTCATCGAACTGAGCCTCCATCCTCCCACGTCTTCTATTACTAGCACTGACATCGGCAAATTACAAATTTCACATAGCCTTAATGACGTAAAACCGCTCATTACGGTGATTTTGATGTGCATTTTGCCCAAAAGGCGGTATTTCGATACTTGTATTATCTCTCCCTGAAGCTGCGACTGAATTGATCCTGGATCGGTTTCACGAGGTACGACAGGGCCGTGCGCTCCTCGGTGGCGACATGGACCTCGACCGGCATGCCGGGAACCAGACGCTTTCCTTGCCCGAGGCGGTTCAGCTCCCCGGCGTCGAGCTCGACGTACCCGACGTAATAGGTGTCGTCCTTGGCACCCTTGGTCGTCGAGGGCGACACGTAGACGAGCTTGCCTTTGATTTCCGGCGTCGTGCGCTGGTTGAACGCCGTGAACCGTACCCTCGCCGCCCGGCCGACGTCGACCTGGTCGATGCTGGCCGGGGCGACATGGATTTCGATTTTCAGACGCGCGTCCTCCGGCACCACGGTCGCCAGCACGTCGGCGGGGGTGATGACGCCGCCGACCGTGAAGGTCTTCAGCTCGTGCAGGATGCCGGTGACGGGCGAGCGGATCTCCGTGCGCGTCAGCCTGTCCTCCAGGGCGATCCGGCGGTTGCCGAGTTCCGCGAGCTTGGCGTCCACCGTGCCGAGCTCGCGCTGCGCTTCCGTACGCGCAGTGTCGGTCACCGCCAGCAGTTGCACCCGGATCTCGCTCGCCCGCACCTTCGCCCGGGCAATCGAGGCTTCGAGCGAGCCCTGCTCCCCGGACAGCCGGTGGCGGTCCCGGTTGATGGGAAGGAACTTCGACCCCTCGTAGAGCTGCCTGTCGACGAGTCCCTGCAGCTTGCCATGCTCGCTGGTCAGGATGACGAGTTCGTCGCGCTTGGCGTCCTTCTGCCTTACCAGTCCGGCGATTTCCTCGGTCACCTGCCCGATCTGGAGTTCGAGTTGCTGGCGCTGGCTGTCCCGGCTGGCGAGGTTGCCCTTGAAGAGGCGCGTCTCGCCGTCGACGATGGACTTCGTCTCGGGATCCACTCCGGCCAACGAGACCGGGAAGCTCATGGAGCGAAGGCTGTCCCGCTCGGCGAGGAGACGGGCTTTCTTGGCAGCAAGCTCGACCAATTGTCCTCGCACGATGGCGAGCTCGGCCCGCGTCTGGGCATCGTCGATCCGGATGAGGACCTGGTCCGCCGTCACGGCCTGACCGTCGCGGACGAGGATGGCACCGACGACGCCGCCGTCCCGGTGCTGCACCGACTTGGCATGGTGGTCCACCGTGATGGAGCCCGGTGCCATGATGGCGCCGTTGAGGTCCGTCGTCGCGGCCCACCCCCCGGCCCCGACCACCAGGGCGATCACGAGGGAGAACCCGAAGGCGATGCGGGGAACGACGGAGAATGACCGCTCCTTCCCTTCCTCGAAGCCGTTGAAGGACTTGGGTTTCAGGGCCCCGAGCTGTTGCGTGCGCATGGTCCGGTACCTCTGGCGGGGGATCAGGTGACGGG
>NZ_VRUX01000699.1:0-1994 GCF_008039885.1 Methylobacterium sp. WL103 | reverse complement strand
GCCGGCCGTCGCGCGGCTGGCGATCGATGAGCCGGTCGTCGCGGCCGAGCCCCGCGTGCATCCCGGCGTGCGCCTGTTCCGGGCGATGTTCCGCCTCGCGATCGAGCGCTCGCACACCCGCGTCGCGCTCGTCGGACTCGCCTTCGTGGCGGTGTTCGGCGCGATCAGCGTGCGGCTGCTGTCGATCGCGATCTTCGGCGCGCCGCCGAGCCAGGAGCACCGGGTGGCGGCCGCGTCCACCACCGCCATTCGGCCCGACATCATCGACCGCAACGGCGAGATCCTCGCCACCGACATCCGTACCGTTTCGGTCTTCGCCGAGCCCGGCAACATCTACGACAAGGACGAGGCGGTGGAACTCCTCACCGCCGTCCTGCCCGAGCTGAACGCGACGGAACTGCGCGCCAAGCTCACCCAGAAGCCCGGCAAGAAGGGCGTCGGCTTCGTCTGGGTCAAGCGCGAGCTGACCCCGAAGCAGCAGGCCGAGGTCCACCGCCTCGGCATCCCCGGCATCGGCTTCCTGCCCGACCACAAGCGCGTCTACCCGAACGGGGTCGCGGCCGCCCACATCATCGGCGCGACCAACCTCGACGGCATCGGCATCGCCGGCATGGAGAAGTACATCGACAACCAGGGCAACAAGGCCCTGAACGACTTCGGCTTCGTCGCCAAGCAGACCGACCTCAAGCCGATCCAGCTCTCCGTCGACCTGCGGGCGCAGTTCGCGGTGCGCGACGAGCTCGCCAAGGGCATCGAGCACTTCAAGGCCAAGGCCGGCGCCTCGATGATCCTCGACGTCCAGACCGGCGAGGTGATCGCGCTGGTCTCGATGCCGGACTTCGACCCGAACAACCCGGTCGACGCCCTGTCCGACGACAAGATCAACCGCATGAACGTCGGCGTCTACGAGATGGGCTCGACCTTCAAGGCGATGACCCTCGCCATGGCGCTGGAATCGGGCAAGTACAACGTCAACTCGACCTTCGACACCCGCGGCGGCGTGCTGAACTGGGGCCGCCAGAAGATCCACGAGTATCACGGCACCAACCGCGTCATCACCATGCCGGAGGTGTTCACCCACTCCTCCAACATCGGCTCGGCCAAGATGGCCCTCGGCGTCGGCGTGCCCGGCCACAAGGCCTTCCTGCGCAAGATGGGCCTGCTCGACCGGATGCGGACCGAGCTGCCGGAATCGGCCATGCCGATCGTCCCGCCGCGCTGGACCGAGATCAACACCATCACCATCGCCTTCGGCCACGGCCTCGCGGTGGCGCCGATCCAGGCGACGGCGGCGGTGGCCGCGATCGCCAACGGCGGCTTCCTGATGACGCCGACCTTCCTCAAGACCGACGTCAAGGAGGCGATGGCCAAGGCGACGACGGTGCTGAGCCCGCAGACGAGCGAGGCGATGCGCTTCATCATGCGCCTCAACGCCGTCGAGGGCTCGGCCAAGAAGGCGGCGATCCCGTACTACTTCGTCGGCGGCAAGACCGGCACCGCCGAGAAGGTGATCGGCGGGCGCTACAACAAGAACCGCCTGTTCACGACCTTCATGGCGGCCGCGCCCATGGACAAGCCGAAATACCTGTTCGTCACCATCATGGACGAGCCCCAGGGACTGCCGGAGAGCGGCGGTTACGCCACCGCCGCCTGGAACTCCGGCGTCGTCACCGGCAAGGTGATCGAGCGCGTGGCGCCGATCCTCGGCCTGCCGCCGCAATTCGAGCCGCCGGCCAAGCCCTTCCCGTTGATGGTCAAGCTCAACGCCTACCACGCCAACATGGTCGGCGGCCCGTGAGCGCGGCGACGCTGGGCGCCCTGTTCCCCGAAGCCGGGGCGGCGGAGGCCGACCGGCCGGTGGCCGGGCTGACCGCCGACAGCCGGAACGTGGTGCCGGGCGGCGTCTTCGTCGCCGTGCCGGGGACGAAGGCCGACGGACGGCTGTTCGCGGCCAAGGCCGCCGCGGCCGGCGCGATCGCGGTGGCGGGCGAGGG
>NZ_VRUX01000698.1:0-2002 GCF_008039885.1 Methylobacterium sp. WL103 | reverse complement strand
GCGCTCGGCGACGTCGCGCGGACGGGCTCCATCCCCGAGGCGCCGCCGGCGGTCGTCGCCGCGGCGCAGGAGGAGGTCGGACGCACCATGCGCCTCGGGCTGATGAACTACCGCCTCAACGTCGGCGACAACCTCGAGGTCTCGCTGCTGATCGATTCCAGCGTGGTCCAGCCGACCTATCGGCTTAACCCGAACGACGAGTTCGACGTCGATTTCCGGACGCACCCTGAATACAACCGAACGGTTGTGGTCCGGCCGGACGGGCGGATCTCGCTGCCCGGCAAGAACGGCATCATGGTCGCCGGCCTGTCGCCCGAGCGCGCCGCCACCCTGATCCGCGAGACCTACGACGACGTCCTGATCAACCCGGTCGTCACGATCCTGCTGCGCAAGTTCCGCACGCCCATCGACGACTTCCGCGACCTGACCCAGCGGTCCGACATCGGCCGCGTCAAGCTGATGGCGATCGAGCCGGACGGCAAGATCAACCTGCCGATGGTGCCCCCGGTCCAGGCGGCCGGCCGCACCGTCAACGAGGTCTCGGCGGCGCTGTCCGCCGCCTACCGGCACCACCTCGCCTCGGTCAGCCCGAGCGTGCGGCTGGCCTCGCTGGTTCCGGCCAACACCATGGTGTTCGGCGAGGTCCGGGTGCCCGGCCCGGTCACCCTGTCGGGGCCGCGGACGCTGGCCCAGGTCCTCGGCACCGCCGGCGGCGTCCTGCCGACCGCGGCCGGCGAGGCGGTGCGGATCATCCGCTTCGACGCGGGCGCGCAAGGAAGTGTGCAGGTCGTCGACATCAGCGTGCCGGGCCTGGCCGACTCGATCGTCGTGCCGCCGAACGCCACCGTCTACGTGCCGCCTTCGGTGCTCGCCAAGACCGCGCGCGCGGTCGACCTCGTGGTCCGCCAGATCCTGCTCTTCAACGGCACCGGCTTCGGCGTGAACTACATCACCGGCCCGTCCGCCTCGACCTCCACCAGCACCACGGCGAGGGCAGCCCTATGAGCGGCACCGAGACGGCCCTCGACCCGCGGGGCTTCGAGCGGCATGGCCTCGAGCGGCATGGCTTCGATCTGCGCGACGGGCTCGGCGCCCTGTTCCGCCACGCCCGACCGGCGCTGCTGATCCTGGCCGCGGCCCTGGTCGGGGCCGGGATCTACCTCCTGCTGACCCCGACCGAGTACACCGCGGACGCCAAGCTCATCATCCGCCTCGGGCGCGAGAAGTCGGCCGCCCCGATCAATGGCGGCGCCAACCAGAACTACATGTTCTCCGAGCGCGCGCAGAACGTGAACAACGAGATCGAGATCCTGCGCGACCCGAGCATCGTGCGCGGCGAGTTCGAGGCGCTGAAGCGCATCATGCCGCTGGGCGACCTCGGCCAGCCCCCCGAGGAATGGGGCGCCTGGCTCGTCTACCAGGGGCGCCAGCTCGTGCGCGCCGCCAAGGCGGTCAAGACCTGGGTCGTCGACACCCTTCGGATCCCCTTCGAGGCGATCGGCCTGCTGCGCCACCTCAGCCCGGACGAGAAGCTGTACGAGGCCTACCTCGCCTCCTTCAAGGTCGTGTTCGTCAAGGAGACGGACGTGATCGTCACCGGCTTCACCTGGACCGACCCCACCTTCGCCGCGGACGCCCTCAACCGCCTGCTCGACGCCTACAAGCGCCGCCACGTCGAGGTCTACGCCGACGAGACGCCGGCCTCGTTCTACGCGGGCAAGCTGGAGCGCGCCCGCGCCGAGCTCGCCGCGATCGACCGGCAGCTCGGCAAATACCTCAAGGGCGCCAACACCGCGAGCTTCGCGATCGAGCAGCAGAACGACCTCGGCACGCTGGCCGACCTCGCCCGCCAGAAGTCCGCGGCGCAGATCGAGCGCGAGGGCGTCGAGACCCGCCTCAGGCGCACCAAGGAATCCGGCCCCGACCGCTGGCAGCCGACCCCGGCGGACGCCGACCCGACGGTGGCCGCCTTCGACCAGCGCTTCGCCGAGCTGCGCACCCG
>NZ_VRUX01000697.1:0-2014 GCF_008039885.1 Methylobacterium sp. WL103 | reverse complement strand
CGCCGGCGCGGCGGCGGGCTCGACGCCGCGCACAGCCAGGCACGCGAGGACGAACGCCGCGAGGGAGACAGTGCCCGAGACCGCCACCAGCCGCGCCCCGGAGAACGGATCGAGGAAGTGCCCGGCGAGCGGCGCCGTGACCGCGAAACCGGCGATCATCATCACCCAGACGATCGTCGCCGCCGCGCCCCGGCGCCGGTCCTCGACGCCGGTGGCGAGAAGAACCAGGAGCGAGGTGCCGGCTGCGCCCGCGCCGATACCGACGGAGAAGAAGGCCAGCACCGCGAGGGCGAGGCCGGCGAAAAGGTTGGTCTCGGCCAGCGCGGTCGCCACCGCGGCGAGGAAGCCGCCGAGCGCCAGCGCGGCCATGCCGCCGACGATCCAGGGGGTGCGGCGGCCGCCGAAGTCGGAGCCGTAGCCCCAGCGTGGGCGCAGCACTTGGACCGCGTAGTGGAGGGCGACAAGGGCGCCCGGCACGATCGCAGGCAGCGCCAGCTCCACCACCATCACCCGGTTGATGGTCGAGGTCATCAGCACCACGACCGCGCCAAGCGCGGTTTGGACCAGCCCTAGGCGGACGATCTGCATCCAGGAGAACCCGGATGACACCGTGGACGAGGACAAGGCGGCCATCACGGCACTCCCACGAGCGGACGGAGCGCGAAGGCGGCGACCAGCATGCCAAGCACGTAGAGGGTGGTGCCGGTGCCGTTGTACCAGGCGGCCTTCTCGCGCGGCGCCGCGAGCAGGCGGCGCATCAGTGCGATCTGCCCAAGGAGCAGCATCGCGACGATCGCCGCGTGCCACCCGCGGCTCCAGGCGAAGAGGAACGCGATCACCGCTGCCTGCGGCACCGCCATCACCAGACAGGCGAAGCGGGCGGCCCCGGGGATGCCGAGCTGGACCGGAAGCGAGCGGATGCCGGTGAGGGTGTCGCCCTCCACCGACTTGAAGTCGTTCAGGGTCATGATGCCGTGAGCGCCGATCGAGTACAGGGCGGCGACGATCAGGACGCGGTGGTCGGGGACGGTCGCAGCCATGACGGCGGCGCCCGTGAACCAGGGCAGCCCCTCGTAGCAGATCGCCACCGCCGAGTTGCCCCACCAGCCGTTGCTCTTCAGGCGCATCGGCGGCGCGCTGTAGAGCCAGGCCAGGACGAGGCCGAAGATCGCAGCGCCGAGGATCCAAGGCCCGAGCGCGGCGGCGACGAGGAGCGACAGGCCGGTCCAGGCCGCGGCGACGTAGAGCCCCCAGCGCCCCGGCATGCGGCCGGAGGGAATCGGGCGGTTCGGTTCGTTGATGGCGTCGACGTGGCGGTCGTACCAGTCGTTGACCGCCTGGCTCGTGGCGCAGACCAACGGCCCGGCGAGGACGACGCCGGCCATGATCACCGGCCATTGCCCATGGGTCGGCTGCCCCGACGAGACCACGCCGCAGGCGAAGGCCCACATCGGCGCGAACCACGTGATCGGCTTGAGCAGTTCGACGAGTGCACTGGGAGCCGGTGTCGCCATGTCCGGAGGCTAGGTTTCCGGCACCCAAGGTGTCAAGCGAAGATGACAGTTCGAACGGTCAAAGTTTTTGACACACCCGGCTGCGAAACGTCCCGCCAGACATCTCGTCCGTGCCTGGCGGTGTGGGTCGAGGGATTCGATCGACGCCGGCTTTCGTCGCCGAAGGCATGCTCCGGAGGGACGGTGACGTGCGCGCGGGCAACACGGTCGTCGTCCCGCATGCGAGGGTCAGGCGTCGGGAAAGTCCGGCCCGTCGAGGTCGCCGATGCCGTAGCGGCGCAGCTTGGCGTAGAGTCCCTGGCGACTGAGCCCGAGCATCTCCGCGGCCGAGGCGCGGTTGTCGCGGGTGATCCGCAGGGCGGCCTCGATGCACAGGCGCTCGATCAAATCGGTGGTCTCGCGCACGAGATTCTTCATCGAGACGCGGCCGACGAGCTCGGTCATCTGCTCGACCGAGCGCGGCAGCTCGTGCGAGCCCGGCGCCGCGGCGGCCACGGCGC
>NZ_VRUX01000696.1:0-2015 GCF_008039885.1 Methylobacterium sp. WL103 | reverse complement strand
GGCTTGCCCGATACGGCCTCCGCTTGATCGCGCGGCCCGGGCCTGATAGGCCGCCGCGCGATCAAGCGGAGGCCGTATCGGGCAAGCCCGCGCGGCGCTCGAGCGAAGCCCAGATCCGCCACCCCGGAGGGATCGACCGGATTTGGTCCGATCCGCTACTCGTCCTCGCCGAACTTGTTGGCGAGCAGGGCTTCGATCGCATCGAGGCAGGCCTCGGCGTCGGCGCCGACGGCGGTGACCGTCACGTGGGTGCCCTGCGCCGCGCCGAGCGTCAGCAGGCCCATGATCGAGCGGCCGCCCACCGTCTCCCCGGCGCGCGTGACGGTGACCTGCGCGTCGAAGCGCTCGACGGTCTGGACGAACTTGGCCGAGGCCCGCGCATGCAGGCCGCGCCGGTTGATGATCGGCAGGCGCCGCAGGAAACCGCCCTCCGGAACGGTCGGGGGCTCGTCGTCCGGCTCGAAGAGGTCGTCCATCCGCCGGCGCGCTTCCCTGTCCGTCGCCGCGCCGTAGGCAGCGCGAGCCTGTTCCGGCACGCGCACGGCGCGGCCGTCACCGTGCGTAACGGGTCGGCGGTCGGGACGGCAAGATCGGGGGGAAGACTATTTGCCGGCGAGCACGCGCGAGGCGACGTTGATGTACTTGCGGCCGGCTTCCTGGGCGTGAAGCACCGCGTCGCCGAGCGATTCCGCGTCGCGCACGCTGGCGAGCTTGATCAGCATCGGTAGGTTGATGCCCGCCACCACCTCGACGGCGCCGCCGTTCATGCAGGACAGGGCCAGGTTCGACGGCGTGCCGCCGAACATGTCGGTGAGCACGACGACGCCCGTGCCGGTGTCGACGCGGCCGACCGCGGACATGATGTCCCGCCGCCGCAGCTCCATATCGTCTTCCGGCCCGATCGTGATGGTCTCGATCTGCTTCTGAGGGCCGACCACGTGCTCCAGCGCTGCCCGGAATTCGGTCGCGAGCAGTCCGTGGGTGACGAGCACCATGCCAATCATCGACACGTATTCCGGTGTCCTGTGAACGAGTCCGCCAATTTGTGCATTGCACGCACAGGCTCAAGGCGTCGCGACGTTTTGATCGCCCGTCGTCCCAATCATGCCACGCCTGCCGCACCCGCGCTATGGGGTGCGGGCGCCTCGCCGCAACGAGGCGGCGTGTGCGACTGCGAAGACACGCCAGGCGTCGCCGCGAGCAGCTTCGCGAGGACGAGCCCCGGCGCGAGGCCGACGTTCCGCGCCGCCCGGTCGATCCGCAGGCAGGGGAGGGCGACGCCGACGATCGCGACCTCCGGCTCCTGCGGTTCGGGCAGGCGCGGCCCGGGCGCCACGAGGTCGACGACGAGACGCAGGATGCAGGCCGGGACGTGGTCCACCGCGACGATCCCGTGGCCGCGGACCTCGATCAGGCCGGCGATGGCCGGGTGCGGGCGCGCCACGACGCGCCCGTGACGGGCTTCGACGCGGACCCGGTCGTCGCCGACCAGCGCCGCGAAGCCGCCCTGAAGGGGGCACCACTCGATCAGCGCCAGGGCGAGGCTCGACTTGCCGGCCCGCGATTCGCCCCGGATCAGCACGCCCGCCTCGCCGACGACGACGCAGGTGGCGTGGACGGTTTCGCGTAGGTCGGCCGCCGGAGCATCTGGGAAGCCCGGCCGGTCTCGTCGGCTTGTCGGGTCAGGCATCGTCGAACGCCGTCATGGCAAGGTCGTGCCCGGCGCGCCGCGTTTCGCGCGATCCGTCCGGTTCGGGCGCGCCGACAGGCGTGAACCTGGTCGCTCCGAGGGGGGAGGGGCGTGCCCTCTCAGGACATGTCACGCCCCTCATCCTGTCCTTCTCCCCCTGGGAGAAGGGACCCGCGCTTTTGCCGGAGCCTTTGGTAGGGAGGCGGAGCGGTCGCCCTCGGTCGGACCGTTGCCGCGCCACCCCCGTCACGCCGCCGACATCTGCCGCGGGGCCGCCGGGATGCGGACGATGAAGCGGGCGCCGCGGACCGTCGGCTCGCCGTCC
>NZ_VRUX01000695.1:0-2018 GCF_008039885.1 Methylobacterium sp. WL103 | reverse complement strand
TTCGCGAACAGGTTGCAGCGCCCGGTGAACGGCGCCGGCCTGCGCAGCGAGGCGCCGTTCACCGGGCGCTGCAACCTGTTCGCGAACGAAGCCGGCGTGCTGGTGGTCGATCGCGCGGGCATCGACGCGGTCAACGGCGTCGACGAGGCGATCACCGCCGCGACGCTGCCGCCGTTCAAGCCCCTCGTCGCCGGCGAGATGGTCGCGACCATCAAGATCATCCCCTACGCGGTGGCGGGAGACGCCTTGGCGCGCGCCTGCGCCGCCGCGTCGCCCGGGGCGCTACGGGTCGCACCCTACCGTCGGCGCCGGGTCGGGGTGGTCTCGACGCGGCTGCCGAGCCTCAAGGAGACGACGATCGACGGCACGCTGTCCGCGCTCGCCGCGCGGCTCGCGCCTACGGGTGCGGAGATCGTCGCCGACATCCGAGTGCCGCATTCCGCCACCGTGGTCGCCGACGCCCTGTCCGCGGCGATCGACCAGGAAGGCGCCGACCTCGTCATCGTGTTCGGCGCGTCCGCCATCGCCGACCGGCGCGATGTCATCCCGGCCGGCATCGAGGCGACCGGCGGCGCGGTCGTCCATTTCGGCATGCCGGTCGATCCCGGGAACCTGCTGCTGCTCGGCGCGTGCCGGGACGTGCCGGTGATTGGTGCGCCCGGCTGCGCCCGCTCGCCCAAGGAGAACGGCTTCGACTGGGTGCTGCACCGCCTGCTCGCCGACCTGCCCGTCACCCGCGCCGACATCGTCGCGCTGGGCGTCGGCGGCCTCCTGATGGAGATCGTGTCGCGGCCCCAGCCCCGGTCCGGCGAGCCGAGCGCGGCCGACGATGCCTGAGGCTGCCGTCGGCGCCGTCCTGCTCGCCGCCGGGCGCGGGACGCGGTTCGGAGCCGAACCCAAGCTGCTCGCTCAACTCGACGGCAAGCCGCTGGTGCGCCACGCCGCGGACGCCGCGCTCGCGGCGAAGGCCCGCCCGGTCGTGGTGGTGCTCGGCGCCCATGCCGCGGCGGTGCGGGCGGCGCTCAACGGGCTCGACGTGGCGTTCGTGGAGAACGCCGCCTTCGCCGACGGCCTCTCGACCTCGTTGCGGGCCGGGCTCGCCGCGTTGCCGCCCGGGACCGACGCCGCAGTGATCCTGCTCGGCGACATGCCCCGGGTGACGCCGGGGCAGATCGATCGCCTCGTCGCCGCCTACCGCGCGGCGCGACCGGCGCCGGCCGCGATCGCGCCGGTGGTCGAAGGGCGCCGCGGCAACCCGGTCCTGCTCGACCGGCGGGTACTCGCCGACGCCCTCGCAGGCCTGTCAGGCGACCACGGCGCCGGCCCGTTGCTGAAGGGCCGCATCGACGTGCTTGAGGTTCCGGGCGAGCCCGGAACGGCCCTCGACGTCGACACGCCGGACATGCTGGCACGCCTCTAGATTCTTGTCGCTGCAAAGGGTCTTCGCGCGCATCGCCATCGGTCGCGGTTAAAGACGCCTTGAGCGCTCAGGCCTTCTTCGCCTCGCTTCGACACCGATCCGAGCAGTAGCGAACCTCGTCCCACACCCGCTCCCACTTCTTGCGCCAGGTGAAGGGGCGCCCGCACTGCGCGCAGATCTTCGTCGGCAGGTCGCCCTTGCGGACCATCTTGCCCGAGCCGTTCTTGCCCGAGCCGTTTTGGCCGGCCTCACTATTGTCTCCGCCGCGCCGCGCCATCCCCGTCATCGTCCGATCTGTTCGGCCTCGGCGACGCCCACCGGCGACCAGCGCGTGATCTGGATGAAGCCGTCGCGGGCCGCGACCACCACGTGGCGCCTGTGGCGGTGGACGACCGTGCCGGGCGCATGCTTGTGCGCCTCGCGCCAACCCGCGGCCTCGGCGACGTAGACGCGGGCGTCGCCGAGGCGCGCCAGCGTCTCGATCGTGCCGAAGGCCCGCACCCGGCGCAGGATCGCGGCGACGTCGGCGCGGAAGTCGAGGGTGCGGTCGACGTCGCTGGCGCGTGCCCAGTACGAGCCGTCGCCCTGCGGCTCGGGC
>NZ_VRUX01000694.1:0-2023 GCF_008039885.1 Methylobacterium sp. WL103 | reverse complement strand
GGCCAGCACGCCGGCCTCGCGCATCGCCGCGAACAGGTCCGGCGGCAGCAGGTCCTCGACGAAGGGCCGGCTCCAGCCGAACACGTCGCGCAAGCTGCGCGCCCGCGCGTTGCGGGGGCGGGCGTTGACGCGGGCATGGGTGGCGGGTGTCACGGTGGTGAAGGCATAGCCGGTGGCGCGCAAACGCTCGACAAGGGCGACGAGGGCGGGGTTCGCATCGAAGCGGTCGCTCATGAAAGGGTCGCTCATGGCGTCCGGTCCGCGGCGGATGGCGATCGCCTAGTGGCGGGGGGCACCCGGAACGCCCCGCCGCGCAGGTCCGCCGCGATCGGCCCGGCCTCGCGCCGAAGCTCCACCGCACGGTGCTGGAACGGGCACGCCCAGTCGTCGGGCACTTGGCGCCCGCTGTATTGCGGCGCCTCCGAGCGCTCGCCGTGGCGGGTCAGCATCGGGTTGACCGAGCCCGCCCACGACACGTCGCGCGCTTGGATGGTCTCGCGCATCCGCTCGTAGCGCCCCTCCGCCCGCAGCCGCTCGAACTGGTCGTGCAGGTTGAACACCAGGGCCGGCGCCGCGAAGAGGCGCGCCTTCCGGCTCGCCCCGGGATGCAGGCCCACCACGAAGAACGCCTCGCCCGCAAAGCTGAGGGAGAAATGCGCGTCCTGCGGGTCGGGGGCGACGCGCGCGTCGTAGGCGTGGCCGAGGCGGCTGTCCTGATCCGACAGCGCCTGGAGCCGGTCCCACATCCGGGCCTCGAAGCCTTCTTCCGACAGGCCGCCAGGGCGATCGAAGATCACGACGAGGCTCTGGAACAGCTCCGGTCGCGCCCGGTAGCGGCAGACGAAGGCCATCAGGGCGGCGTGCATCCGGGCGTCGTCGTCGGCCGCGCCGATGTCACGCCCGATGACGAAGCGGATCTGCCCGCGCGCCAGGGCGGCCTTGGCGCCGACGCAGGGGAAGGACGGGTTCTGGATGAGGTCGCGGAAGCGCTCGGCCAGGGGATGGCCGGCATCGTCCCTCGGGAAGCCGATGTCGCTCGGAAGGTCGATACCTCTTGGGAGATCGATGTCTTTTGGGAAATCCATACGCACCTGTCACGATCGCGCCCGGGCGCGCCGCCTCCTGCGAGGCGGCTGCGTTGAATCCGTGCCGTTGAGGTCGGAGGCCGGCGGTTCGAAGCACCCATCGGGGGCTCGCCGTCGGCCTGCCGTGGAAACCTCGCCTCGAATGGCTTGTTCCGAAGACGTTTTCGCGAAGAACGAAGTTTAACGCAGGTTATGGTCGCTTCAGCTTTGGCGATCGATTGAATAACCGCGTTCCTCGGCGAGCCGCCTTTCGTCCGCCGCACTCCTGGCGATCATCGCGGACGGGCTCTTCGCGGCCAGCGCGGAGCCGGTGAGACGGCAAAGCGTCGCGGACGGGAAAGCCGGCGCCCGTGGCAGGGTTTTCGCCGAAGACGATGCGTCGATGTCGCGCAGGACGGCCGGGACCGAGGGCACGATGGACGCGCGAAACCAGATCACCCGAGCGTCGGGCCAAGCGCCTTTGGAAGCGACGGCTTCGGAAGCGGGATCGTCGGACGCGCCCCGTCCGCGCGAGATCACCCTGCGCGGGATCGTGCTCGGCGCCGCGATCACGGTCGTCTTCATCGCGGCCAACGTCTACATGGGCCTGAAGACGGGCATGACCTTCTCGTCGTCGATCCCGGCGGCGATGATCTCGATGGGATGCCTGCGCCTGCTCGGCGGCTCGAACATCCTCGAGAACAACATCGTGCAGACGCAGGCCTCCGCCGCGGGCACCCTGTGCAACGTCATCCTGATCCTGCCCGGCCTCGTACTGATCGGGCACTGGCACGGCTTTCCGTTCTGGCAGACGAGCGCGGTCTGCGGCCTCGGCGGGCTGCTGGGCGTCGCCTTCTCGATTCCTCTGCGGCGCGCGCTGGTGACGAGCGCGGGCCTGCCCTACCCGGAGGGCGTCGCCGCCGCCGAGGTGCTGCGCACCGGCGAAGGCGAAGCCGGCG
>NZ_VRUX01000693.1:0-2042 GCF_008039885.1 Methylobacterium sp. WL103 | reverse complement strand
CGTGCGGCAGGCCATCATCGGTCAGCTGTTCGCCAGCCTCGTTCCGCCCGTCCTGTGCCCACACTGCCGAAGGCGCTTCAGGCTGCCCTCTAACATCAAAGTGCCCAGGTAGTGCTAGATCGCGGACCCCATCCAAACGACGGCGTTTGGTTGCTCCATGCGAGTCTGTAATACCGGCATCGCTGCGCTCCTGTTCCACACTCCTAGTGGTCTGAGTTAGCAGGCTGCTGCAGAAGTCTGGCGTGCTGTTCGGTTTGGAGGATTGTCGCTGTTTTGTCGGAGATCGCCCCGTCCGAAGCGGGTCGATCCGGCGGCTTCGACGGTGTCGCGGTGGGCAGGACGCGCCTCGGCCCGGCTCGGGCCTCATGCGACCGCCTCGGCCAGGAGTTTGGGCAGGCGCACGAGGTTGTAGGCGACGGCTGCGAAGGTGAAGACCGCCTCGACCTTGGGCAGGGATCGGACCTTCACCTTGGCGAGCCCGGCTTGCGCCTTGATCCAGCCGAAGACCTCCTCGATCCGCTTGCGGCAGCGCAGGCTGATCGCGTAGCCGGGATGGCGGGTGGTGCACCCGTCAAGGGCGGTCTTGCGCACCTTGCCGGTCTTGGAGACAGCCCCGTTGATCGCGATGTGCGGCGTCACCTGCCGGGCCCGCAGGTCGCCGACGAAGGCTTCGACGTCGAAGAGCTTGTCCGCGCCCAGCGTGATCCGGTGCCGGCGGGGCAGGCGATCGAGCATGGCCAGGGCGGCCTCGCGCTCGGCCGTGCCGGTGGCATGGGTGAGGGTCGCGTCCACCACCAGGCCGTTGCGGTTCTCCATCAGCGCATGGCCGAGGAAGCAAAGCCGGCTCTCCTGGCCGTCCGCCTTGCGGTAGAGCCGGGCATCGGGATCGGTGGTCGAGGCATGGGTCTGGTTCGAGCGCTTCTCCTTGCGGAAGTTCCGCTCGCCGTTGCGGCCCGGCCTTGGCGGTTCGCCCGAACCGTCCTTGGGGCGGAAGCTCTTCATCGAGGCCCACGCCTCGATCATCGTGCCGTCCACCGAGAAGTGGTCGCTCGACAGCAGCCGTTTGACCGGCTTCAGCGCCAGCAGCCCCGACAGGAAGGCACGGGCGACATCCGCTTCCAGCAGCCGGTCGCGGTTGTGGGTGAACACCGTCGGGTGCCAGACCGCAGCATCGATCTCCAAGCCCACGAACCAGCGGAACAGCAGATTGTAGTCGATCTGCTCCATCAGCATCCGCTCGGAGCGCACCGAGAAGAAGGCCTGCAGCAGCGTCGCCCGCAGCAGCATCTCCGGCGGGATCGAGGGGCGGCCCATCCCCGAGTACAGGCCCTCGAAGCGTTCGCTTAGCCCGGCCAGCACGTCGTCCGCCAGAGCACGGATCGGCCGCAGCGGATGGTCGGCCGGTACCCGGTCCTCCAGACGGACGTAGCTGAACAGGTTCTCCGACCGTTCCTCACGCCCGCGCATCGTCAAGCCTCCGTCCCGTCAAAGACAGAGTGAATCATCTCTCGGATCACCCCACCAGCGACTTCTGCAGCAGCCTGCTAAAGCGCTCGTCTCGATAAGCTCAGTCGGCAAAGCAGCGAGCTAGGAATCGGAACAGCCCACGCGATACGCGAAGCAGGGTAATCGCGCCGTGGCTGTCGTGCAGGTCAGCGGGTGAGACCGCAGCCACGAGCAGGCGGCCGTCCGTATCCGTTAGCGCGTGGCGTTTGCGCCCGACGACCCGCCGGGCCGGATCGTAACTGCGCTTGCCGGCTACCCCCACGCCACCCGAGCGGGCGGCTTGCGCATCGAGGACACAGCCGGTCGGGCAAGCCTCGCGCCCGGCGCGCTCACGGTCGGCAAGCGTGAGGGCATAGGCCAGGCGTTCGAACATGCCTGTCTGGGAGAGGCGCAAGAACCAGCGATGCACCGTAAGCGCTGTTTTCAGGCCACGGCTCTGAGGGCTGGCATGACCGGGTAGGCCCATGGCAGCAGGTCGTCGAGACGACGTTGTGGATGGCCCTCGACGATGCGGGTGATGACGTCGGCGAGGTAGG
>NZ_VRUX01000692.1:0-2047 GCF_008039885.1 Methylobacterium sp. WL103 | reverse complement strand
CCCCCGGCGACCTTCCGCCGCCCGTTCCGCCGGACGACCTGCCCGATATCGGCCCGACCGGGCCGCGCACGCCCTATCCAGTCAACGACCCCGGCATCGGCGAACCGGGCGGCCCCGGCTCCGAGCCGGACGTGTTCCCCGGCGCCCCGACGGACCCCGGCGTCCGGATGTGAGGACGACTCAGATGTGAGGACGACTCAATGGCCGCCGTGCGACGCCCTGACGTCGCGCGGCGCCGCGAGGATCTCGGAGAGGCTCGTCGCCACGTGACGGGCCTCTTCGTCGGTCAGGCGCAGCTGGAACGGCGGCAGGGCCCCCGCCTGGAAGGCGACGACGGCTTGGCCCTGGTCGTCGGTGCCGACTTCGATCGCCGAGGAGGTGACGTCGAGCATCGCGATGTCCTCGTCGCCCATCTCGTCGGCCATGTCGGCCTCCTCGGGCTCGTCGATGGCGGTGAGCAACTGGCCGACGGCGCGCACGAGGGCGCGGGCGGCGCGGGCATCCATCACGACGGCGGTCGCCTGATCGTCCTTCTGGAAGGAGAGCTGGATGTTGGCCCCTTCCAACGAAACCGAGATACCTGCCATGGATCGCCTAAAAGCCTGAACGCGAACCCTTATATGCACCGCGGCACCCGAAAATCCCAGCGGCCACGGACCCGGTTTCGCCGGCCCTCGCCGAGATGCTGCACCCCTGCCTTGTTGCGGCCGCAGGCAACCCTTAGATAGGGTTGTGGGGGGCTCAACCCTGGGACGGACGCCGGTTACGGGTCTCATGCCCGATGCCCTGCCACCCATACCAGACTTAGAAGTCAGTCGATCCGGTCGCGTTCTCAGGAGCGGGACGGCTCGACCCATCGTCGATACGAGGTTCTTTACGTGAATACCGGTACCGTGAAGTGGTTCAACGAGACCAAGGGCTACGGCTTCATCCAGCCGGATGACGGCGGCAAGGACGTGTTCGTCCACATCTCGGCCGTCGAGCGCGCCGGCATGCGCAACCTGATCGAGGGTCAGAAGGTCTCCTACGAGATCCTCACCGACAAGCGCAGCGGCAAGGACGCCGCCGGCAACCTCCAGGCTGCCTGAGGCCATCGGTCTCCCATCCACGCGACCGTGAACACGGTCGAAACCATCCGACGCCGCCATCCCTCGGGAACGGTTGCGCCGGACGGTCAAGGTAAACCAAATCTTAATCGCCACAGCTTAGAAACAGAGCCGGGCCCGCCATGCTGCGGAGCAAACCCGGTCAATCGGAAGACAAAAACACACACCATGTTGTTCGAATACACCCGACGCCGTAGCGTCCGGTCGCCCGTCACGGATTCGGCGACCTTCAAGGTGGGACGCATCAGGCAGAGCGCGACGTCGGACGCCCCGACCCTCGACCTCTCCCACCTCATCGATGGCTCCTACAACTACCATTCGCCCCGGGAACTGCGCTGGCATCTCGCCGAGCGCCTCGGGCTCGCGCCGGCGGCTCTCGCGCTGCGCGAAGCCGCCCACGCCTGATCGCCCGCGGCGGCGAACGGCCGAGAGCGGGTGACCGCCAGGCACGAACGCCAGCCGGCGAGGGACAGCCTTAGACCCACAGCAATGAGCCGATCCCGGTCCGACCGGGGCGGCTCTTTCGCGTTTCGGGACCGCTTTCTCGCTCGGCGGCCGCTACCGGCCCTTGGCCCAGGCCGCGACGACGCCGTCGCGCAGGCCGTGCGGCACCGCGATCAGCTCGCCGTGCACCGGATCGGGGCGGTTGTAGACCGTCGCGACGCCGGCCATGTCGCAGACCGACCCGCCGGCCTCGCGCAGGATCAGGTCGGCGGCCGCGAGATCCCAGTCGCGCGCGTCCGACGACACCAGCCCGACGTCGACCGAGCCTTCGGCGACGCGGGCCACCCGCAGAGCCAGCGACGGAATCCGGTCGATCCGGTCGAAGGCCGGGTCGGCCCGATCGCGCGAGACCCCGCGCTCCAACCGATCGATCATCGGCTTCGGGCCGGTGACGCGGGCGGTCGGAAGCGCCGCGTCGCGCGCGGCGGCGATCGCGG
>NZ_VRUX01000691.1:0-2051 GCF_008039885.1 Methylobacterium sp. WL103 | reverse complement strand
GCGCCGCCCAGGTCGCCGGTGCCGCCGGTGACCCGCGAGAGCGTGCCGTCGCCCTGCCCCTGCATCTGCGCGAGCACCCGCTCCACCGGCCCGCCGGGGGCGAACTGCACGATGGTGAAGGTGATCAGCATGATCCCGAACAGGGTCGGGATCATCAGGCCGATGCGGCGCAGGACATAGCCGAGCAAGGAAGGGTTCTCCTGTGTCGCCGAAGGCCGGGCCTCGACGGTCTGGCGCCTCGGTTCAGTCCCGGCCGATGCGCCGGGCCTTGTCGGCGTCGAACCACCACACCGCCGGCGCGCCGAGATCGTATTTCGGCCCCTCCGCGGGGTGGCCGTAGACGTCCCAGAGCGCGAGCCGGTGCGTGCCGGCATACCACATCGGCACCCAGTAGCGTCCGGCGCGCAACACGCGGTCGAGCGCCCGGCAGGCGGCGTCCAGCGCCTCGCGCGATGTCGCGTCCGCGATCGCGGTGAGCAGCGCGTCGATCGCCGGGTCGGCGATGCCCGACAGGTTGTTGGAGCCGGGCGTCGCGGCGGAGCGCGACCCGTAGGTCTCGCGCAGCTCCGCCCCCGGGGTCATGCCGCTGGCGTATCGCCGCGAGGTGATGTCGAAGTCGAAGTCCTTGAGCCGCGACTGGTACTGCGAGGCGTCGACGGTGCGGATCGTCGCCCGGATGCCGAGCAGGCCGAGGTTGCGGATGAAGGGGTGGGTGTGTGGCTCCAGCGCCGGGCTCGAATCGAGGAACTCGATCGTGAACGGCTTGCCGCCGGGCAGCGTGAGCAGGCCGCCGTCGCGGGTGCAGCCGGCCTCTCGCAGCAGCGCGTCGGCGCGCTTGAGCAGCGCCCGGTCCTGCCCCGACCCGTCCGAGGTCGGCGGCGTCCACGGCTCGCCGAACACCTCCGCCGGCAGGTCGTTCCGCAGGGACCCGAGCAACGCCAGCTCTTCGGGCGAGGGCGTGCCGACGGCCTTCAGGATCGAGTTCTCGAAGAACGAGGCCGTGCGCACGTAGGCGCCGAACATGATGTTCTTGTTCGTCCATTCGAAGTCGAAGCACAGGCCGATCGCCTCGCGCACCCGCGGATCGCGGAAGGCCGGCCGCCGCGTGTTCATCCACCAGCCCTGCGTGCCCGAGGGCCGGGCATCCGGCACGGTGGTGCGCACGACCCGGCCTTCGTTCGCCGCCGGGAAGTCGTAGCCGGTGGCCCAGACCCGCGCGGTAAACTCCTCGCGGAAGGTGAAGGCGCCGCCCTTGAACGCCTCGAAGGCGACGTTGCGGTCACGGAAATACTCGTAGCGGATCGCGTCGAAGTTGTTCTGCCCGACCATCGCCGGCAGCTCCGCGGCCCAATAGTCGCGGACCCGCTCGAACTCGATCGATCGCCCGACGTCGACGCGCCCCACCTGATACGGGCCGGAGCCGAGCGGCGACTCCAGGGTGGAGGCCGAGAAGTCGCGTTTTCCGTAGTAGGCCGCGGAGAAGATCGGCAGTTGCGCGATCGTGAGCGGGAGGTCGCGGGCGCGGCCGGGTGCGAAGGTGATCACCACCGTCGCGTCGTCGGGCGCCGTCGCATCGCGCATGTCGCGGATCACCTCGGAAATCTCGGGGTGGCCCTTCTCGCGCAGCAGCTTGAGGCTGAACGCCACGTCCTTCGCCGTCAGCTTCGAGCCGTCGTGGAAGCGCGCCTGCGGCCGCAGGGTGAAGGTGTAGGTCAGCCCGTCCTCGGACACCGCCACCGACCGCGCGACGAGGCCGTAGAGCGCGTCCGGCTCGTCCAGCGCCCGCACCATCAGGCTGTCGAAGGTGAGGTTCATGCCGGCGGCCCCCTCCCCCTGCAGCACGTAGGCGTTCAGGGTGTTGAAGGTGTCGGCCGCCTGGTTGCCGAAGGTCTGGCTCAGCTGCGACGAGAACCGCCCGCCGCGGGGCGCCATCGGGTTCACGTAGTCGAAGCGTTGGAAGTCCTTCGGGTACTTCAGCTCGCCGAAGCTCGACATCCCGTGCGATGCCGCGGTTTGGGCGACCGCGCCGCGCGGCAGCGCCGCGGCGCGGT
>NZ_VRUX01000690.1:0-2056 GCF_008039885.1 Methylobacterium sp. WL103 | reverse complement strand
AGCCGGGCGGCGCGCGCGTTCACGGCCGGCAGCGCCAGCAGCGCGCACAGGGTCGCCACCAGGAAGCCGAGGGCGAAGACCATCACGGTTTCGATCACGCGGGCGAACTCGTTCCCTTGAGCGACGCCGCGCGGCGGACCCCTGCCCGCTCGTGCGACGACGCGACCACACGCCGAAACGGGCACCGGAACCCGAGCTGAACCCGTGCACCGCGCCCGCGAGCCGGGCATGCCCGACCAACGTTGGCGCTCAGTCTAACCGGTTTTGGACGCGGGCGCGAAATCGCGATTCGCGACGCCTCAGAACGGGTTCCAGGTCGGCGTGCCGGTGAACTTCAGATAGCCGACGTTGATGCCGAGCCGCGCGCCGACGCCGGTGCGGATCGGGACCACGACGATGCCGTCGTTGGTCACCGCCGTCATGCCGAAGCCGCCGACGAAGTAGGCCGAGCCGTCGACGCCGCCGAAGCGGCGGTAGATGCCCTTCACCGCCGGCAGGTTGTAGACCAGCATCATGGTGCGGTCGCCGTCGCCGCCGATGTCGAACCCGAGGGTCGGGCCCTGCCAGTAGATCCGGCGCTGGCCGGCGTTGCGGGTGTAGAGCGTACCCTCGCCGTAGCGGACGCCGCCGACGATGGCGCCGGAGGCCTCCTGCCCGAGGATGTAGCCGTTGGGCTCGCCCCAGCGCTTGGTCGCCTCCTGAACGGTCAGCGCCAGCCCGCGCGAGACGTTGCCGAAGAACTTGTGCCCCGAATCGACGATCTCGCCCGGGCGGAAATTCTCGGGCGCGCCAGGGTCGTCGACACCGCGAGCAAGGGCGGCGCCTGGAAGCAAGCCGAGCACGGCGAGGCCGGCCGAACCGAGGCCGGCCAGAGCATGGCGGCGGGTCGGTGTCGGATGGCGTTTCGCGTCGGCTTGGCAGAGATGGTTTGTGCGGGGAGAATCGGGTGCGGTCATGGTTCCTCCTCGATCCGCTCGGGGCGGCGCCTTCACGGGACGCGGTCGCGCGCCTGGACGAAGCCCTGCGTTCGCCCCCCGGACAAGCGGCAGGCCTTGCGCCGCTCCGCACGACGATCGATGAGGCCGCGAAACCGGTTGCGAACGTCGGGCTCAAGAAAACGTCGGGCTCAAGAACTGGGGACCAAGTGGACACGATGTGGTTAACGCGACGTGACTGCGCCGGCCTCGTCCTGGCGGGTCTCGCCGGGCCCGCACGCGGCCAGACGCCGGCGTCCGGCTATCTCGGGCTCGCGGGGTTCGACCCGGTGAGCTACTTTCTGCCGGAGGGGCCGCAGCCGGGCCTGGCGACGTTCGAGGTCTCGGGCGCGGGTTGGAGCTGGCGCTTCGCCAGCGCCGCCAACCGGGCCGTGTTCCTGCGCGACCCGACGGTCTACACGCCGCGGCTCGGCGGCTACGACCTCGTCGGCATCCTCGACGGGCGGCTGGTCGACGCGGACCCGCTCGTCTTCGCTCTGGTGGACGAGCGCCTCTACCTGTTCCGAAACGCCGAACACCGCGACCGGGTGGTGGCGGACCCCGGCCTCGCGGCGAAGGCCGAGGCGTCCTGGCCCACCCTGCAGGGGCTCACGGACGGAGCACGGGAGTGAGCTCGGGCACGCCTGCGCTCTCTCGCGGCCGCAGGATCGGCCCCCGGTCGGGCAGCGCGACGCGGGCGGCGAGCGCGGGGTCGCCGAGCGCCGCGAAGGGGCCGTTGCGGTAGGCCATCGCGTGCCGGCCGTAGATGATCGGCCGCCCGGTCGGGGTCACGACCCGGCCGCCGGCCGCGGTGAGGATGTGGTCGCCGGCCGCCGTGTCCCATTCCATGGTCGGGCCGCAGCGGACGTAGAGGTCGGCCTCGCCCGAGGCGATCAGCGCGAACTTGAGGGCCGAGCCGGCCGGCCGCCGTTCCGTGACGCCGAGGGCGTCGAGGCAGGCTTCGGTCTCGATGTCGCCGTGGCGGCGGCTGCCCAGGGCCGTGAGCCCGTCCTTCGGCTCCGGGCGGGTGTGGACGGCGCGGATGGAGCCGGGCCGACCCGCCTCGATCGGCGCTTCGTGCG
>NZ_VRUX01000068.1:0-13315 GCF_008039885.1 Methylobacterium sp. WL103 | reverse complement strand
CGCGGGCGCCGTCCCGGAAGCCGCCGGCCCGCGCCACGGCGACGAAGGCCGCCAAGTCCGCGAGGTGTGTCGCCATCGTTCGAAATCCCGAACAGCCCGTACCGAGAATGCCTGCTTATCCGATCAATCGCGCCCGTCTACATCCCGGGCGGCAAGGGAGATTAGACATGACCATGATCGCATCGGCCGGGACGTTCGCGCTCGGACATCGCACCGTGAAGCGGATCGGATACGGCGCCATGCAGCTTGCCGGGCCGGGCGTGTTCGGGCCGCCGAAGGATCGCCGGGCGGCGGTCGCGGTGCTGCGGGAGGCGGTGGCGCAGGGCGTCGACCACATCGACACCAGCGACTTCTACGGACCGCACGTGACCAACCAGCTGATCCGCGAGGCGCTGCATCCGTACCCCGACGACCTGGTGATCGTCACCAAGGTCGGCGCAAGGCGCGGCCCCGACGCCTCGTGGAACCCGGCCTTCGCGGCGGACGAGCTGGTGCAGGCGGTCCACGACAACCTGCGCCATCTCGGCCTCGACGTCCTCGACGTGGTCAACCTGCGCCTGATGTTCGACGTGCACGGGCCGGCCGAAGGCGCGATCGAGGCGCCGCTCACGGTGCTGGCGGACCTGCAGCGGCAAGGCTTGATCCGCAGCATCGGCCTCAGCAACGCGACGCGGCGACAGGTGGCGGACGCGCGGCGCATCACGGACATCGTCTGCGTGCAGAACCAGTTCAACCTCGCGTACCGAGACGACGACGCCCTGATCGACGAACTCGCGGGCGCCGGCACCGCCTACGTTCCGTTCTTCCCGCTCGGGGGCTTCAGCCCGCTGCAATCCGAGACGCTGTCCGCGGTCGCCGGACGCTTGGGCGCGACGCCGATGCAGGTCGCCCTGGCCTGGCTGCTACGGCGATCGCCCAACGTGCTGCTGATCCCCGGCACGTCGTCGATCGAGCACCTGCGCCAGAACCTCGCCTCAGCCCGCCTGACGCTGCCCGACGACGTCCTCGCCGAGCTCGACGCGATCACGCCTGCGAGCGAGGGCGCCTGAACCGCTTCATCGCGCACCCCGTCCGGCGGGTGATCTCGCCGGGCGGCCTTGCGCCCGTGCGTCCTGACGCACGCTTCGGATCGCGGGCGGGGCGACGGCGCCCGACCGGCTGCCGTCGCGGAGAGCGGGTGTCAGGCAGCCAAAGGCAGGGCGGCGATCGATCCTTCGACGATCGGGGCGACGTCCCTAGGCCCGAACAGCAGCTGATAGATCGCGGCCGGCGTGCGCGCCTGACCGTTGGCGTCGACGATCCGGACATCGGATAGACCGGAGGCCTGCAGCGAGAGGCCTTGCTCCAGGGCGTCCAGCATTGAAGTGTAGTGGTGCGAGAACCGTTGTGCCGAGATGCGAGCGGTGACGGTGAAGTTCACGGACGCCAATCCTGACTGTCGCGCTCGGCCGGCGGCCCCATGGCCGTGATCCGAGACATAGCGATGGATGAAGGGAGGATCACGGGACAGGACCGGCGCGGCACTGAAATCCGCCGCGTCGCCTGATGAACCCTGCCTCGCAGGCAATAGAGGCGGTTGGTTGACGAAAACTTAGCCCAGTATGGCGGGGGCGTGTCTTTTTCGATTGTGAGGGGTCGTGACCCGGAAAACGCTGCTCGACCAGATCAACGCGATCCAGATGGCCCGCACCTACTGCCTCTTGGTGAACGCCGATCCCGACGCGATCGTCGCGGGCTACTTCGTCGACGCGACCGGCCAGCGACGACGCGTCAGCAAAGCCCGCTGGCGCTGGTATCGCGACATCGCCGAACCACCCCCTCCGAAGCTGCCGGAGCCTACCGGGACCTGAGCCGGTTCGATACCGAACGCCGCGGCTTTCACGGTCCGGCGTGACGACCGGGCGGCCTCTACTTCCGCGCCGCCATCAAATCGTGCGTCAGGACGGTCAACTTGCCGATCAGGCCGGTGATGTCGGCCCCCTTGCACGACCATTGCGTGCCGACCGCCTCGCCATCCGCGGACACGGACACGACGGCGACCGAGCGCAGCTTGCCTTCGCGCGCCAGGTCGAGCTGGTCCTGCAGCACGGCGATGATGGAGGCGGTGTCCGCATCCGCGACCGCAGCGGAGATCCGCGCAGGAAACGGCACGACGACCCCGGCATCCGCTTGTTCGTTCATCGCCATCACGCCCTCGCCTGCCCCGAATGAGGAGCCGAGGCTTGTGCGACTGTCAGGGACAAAGTGTGGCAGCGTGTCCGTGTCGACGAACGTCGATCCCCAGTGTGGCTGCCAGAGCACTCAGGCATCAGGACCGCAGGGTTTTGAAATCCTATTGGACCGCTTCTCGGCGTCGAGCCGACACCGAGGCAACCCCCGGTGCTTTCGGATCGCGCGCCACGCGTCGAACAGCGAGCGCGGAAGTCGAACCTCGGCTACGCGGTCGTGCAGACCCAGGATCATGTCCGGCGCTGCATTCGAGAGCGCTGTACGGACGATTCAATGCAGTCTGTCGAAGCGGTCAGACCGAACGGCGGCGGGCTCGACGCGGAAGCGCTCGATGATCCGGATCGTGGCGGGAGATGCCATGTTGGGCGCAACGCCCTCAGCGAGGCCGGAAGACGCCCGATGAGAAGTCTCTCATGCGACAGGCGCAAGAATCAGCGCAAAGCTTGGATGTGTTGGCGCGCCCTGCGGGAGTCGAACCCGCCTCTTCAGCGTGAAAGGCTAATGACGAGCCTGTTGTGAGATCCATGACAAACCTTTTACGCTGACAGGGCTAGGTTTTTTCGATCACCTCTCTCATACCTCGTTTGTTCCTCTGTGTGAGCTGAGTGTGGGACGGGGCATGGCGCAGGCATCGATCGTCGACAGTCCCGCGAAGCGCGCGCGACTGCAGGCTGCGAAGAACCCTTACTGGCAGGGGATCGCCGGCGCCCGGAAAGGCGTATCGCTTGGCTATCGTAAACCGCAGCGCGGACCCGGGACTTGGACCGCGAAGCTCGTTCTCGACGGCCACCGTCGGGAAGCTCGGCTCGCGCAGGCCGATGACGCGGGGGCCGACGCCGGCGCCCTCCCCTACCCGGCGGCTGTGACATCAGCGATGGAGTGGGCGCGCAGCGAGCTGCGGAAGATCGAGGGGATCGACGAGGCGGCCGCGCAGCCTTCGACCCCGATCACGGTCGCAACCGCATTGGAGGCCTACGTCCTGGCTTTCACGGCGCGGAAGAAAACGCCGCGGAACTACATGGCCGGCTTGCTCAAGAAGCATGTGCTGTCCGACGAGACGTTCGCGAGAACGCCGCTTGCGAAGCTCACGTCAGAGAAGATCGTCGCCTGGCGCAAGCGGCTCGCGCCCAACCTCTCCGGCCGGTCGGTCAACTGGATTTTGACCGTCACGCGCGCCGCTCTCAACCACGCTGCCGATCAGCACCGTCGCGTGCTGCCGCCGAATCTAGCCGTCGAGATCAAGGTCGGCACGAAGTCCGTTCCGAACGATACGAATGCCCGGAAGCAAATCCTGGCCGACGCTGACATACGGCGTCTGATCGCTGGTGCGTTCGCGGTCGACGAGACCGGCGACTTCGGCCGCTTGATCCTATGCCTCGCGGCGACCGGTGCCCGGTTCTCGCAGGTCGCGCGGATCACAGTGGCCGATGTCCAGGTCGAACGCAGTCGGATCATGGTCCCGCCGGCTAGGAAAGGACGGCCCGGGAAGACGCCGGTTCCAATCGCAGTGCCAGTTGGCGCCGATGTCATCGCCGGGCTGCAGCCAGCCCTGGCTGGACGCTTGGGGCACGAACCCCTGCTCCTGCGCTGGACGAAGAAGCAGGTTGGGCCTCGCGAATGGATCAAGACCGAACGCGGCCCTTGGTTGGAGTCGTCGACTGGCCGCGATCATTGGGCCAAGGCACGCGCGCACGCCGGCCTGCCCGCTGACGTCGTGATGTACACCTTTCGCCACAGCTCGATCGTCCGTGGGCTCTGCGCGCGTCTGCCGGTCCGTCTCGTAGCGGCACTGCACGACACCAGCGTCGGAATGATTGAGGCCCACTACTCGGCCTACATTGTCGATGCGACCGAGGATCTCGTTCGACCGACACTGGTTCCGCTTGCTCCTGCCGAGCCGGCGCAGCTGCGCCCGGTCGCCGTGGTGGCGGCGTGAAACTGAAAGCAACCAGGGGCCTAACGAAGGCCGGCAAGCGCAAGGGCCGGCCGCCAAAATATCTGACGCAGGTCGATCTCGATCATCCGGCCCATAGGGTAGGCCCGAGGCTCAATCGGCGGAAGCCGCAGCGGCCGGTCAGCGACACGCTGCTGAGGATCAAGCTTTTTTCGCCAAAACACCAAGCTGCAGCCAGTACACAGTACGCCCTCGCGTACAGCATCCTCACTGAGGACAGCGAGGCCAAGCCATCGCCGGAGCAGGTCAGAGCTATGATCGCTCGTATCCGTCGTGTTGGCGGGGAGGCTATCGACAAGCTGTTGGGTCGAAGCATGGCACAAAGCATTTCTCGAAAAACCCAGAAATAACAGCGTTTTGCGTATGTTTGCAGGTTGTTGTCCGACTTTGCGGACAGCGGCTTCATCATGCTTATAATTCATCTCCAGGCCAGAGCATCCTGGAGAAGACACAGTGCCCCAAGCAGCATTATTGTCGCGGCCGAAGTCGCGGCTGATCAAACACAGCACGCTACCAAGTAAACATTCTGCTGCCGAGATATACTGGCGAGATCGTCCCTATCAGCAGCTCGGCACGGCCAGCGAGATCGCGCAGATCTCGGAAGGCGCTCTCTACGCGGCCGAGAAAAACGGGCTGCTGACATTCGTCAGGCTTGCAGGACGAACGCTCGTCGAAACGGCCAGCTTGGTCGCTTTCCTCGATCGTGCCGAGCCATGGACGCCGTCGGAACGCGGTGCTGCCGGTCGGGCGAAGCGCGCCGAAATCGCACGCTCGGCGCTGCGGTAAGGGGCCCGTGATGGACGATCTTAGCTTCATCATCGGTCGCGATGGCGCCGGCGGGTACCGCGTCGCTCCGGTGCCTCAGATCCCGCATCAGAGCGTTCCCAGCCGGCGCACTGCAGGGAACATGACGGTAGAGGAGTTCGCCTTCTACGTTCGCGTCTCGCGAGCGACTGCGTGGCGGCTGCTCAAGCGCGGTGCCGTTGCACGGACGCGCGTCGGCGGTCGAACCTTCATTTTGCTGGCCGATGCTGACGCCTTCCTCAAGCGCAACCGGGAGGGTGCATGACATTCGCTGCACCCGGGGCAAGCCTGGACGAGGGTTGGTCGCCTACCGAACCGCTGCTGCTTCTCAGCCAGGCTGACTTTGCTGTCGGAGATGCGCAGCATTTCGACCCGCATTCCAGCAAGCGCTCAGCTCTGCGTTCCGTTTACGCATCGGACATTCCTCCCGCTTGGTCGTACCCCGCCGAACAAGCGTGTGCGCGAGCCGTACCAAAAGACCTTCGGATGCTGATCCTGCGGACGCGTAGCCGGATCACGCTGCGCATCATACTCTCTGTGCCTTCAGAGTTCAGAACGGACACCGAGCAAAACGTGCAAAGCGTCCTCTATCTGGTGGCCGAACTTGCTCCCGGCTTAGGCCGCGTCATCGCCGTACTTGAAGGAAGAGCCGACATCCGGCGCTCTGTGCTGGACTGACGCATGACAACGATTACGCAACTCCGGACCCGCGGGCCGGTGCTGGCGAAGCGCTGGCATCGAAGCCCCGACGGCACGCCGATCGAGACCGGTTACCATGTGGCGGCCGTCTACTCCGTCGCGGAGCACCCGGTCGCCTCGATCTTCGACACAGCTCGGGTGCTCGACGGCATCGCGGCGGACAGCCGATCATGCGTGATCCGGGGCCGCCCGAAGCCGACTTGCGATCGCACAGGAACCCGTCGCCTGAAGGCGCACTTCGACGATGCGGCGCAGAGCTGGTCGGCGCATGACTTCGACAGCATCGATTCTCCCGACTGGCTCGACTGGCGTTCGGAACCTGCCGCAGCAGCTGCTCACCTGCGATCGCTTCTCCCGGTCGCGTTCCATGACGTGACCTGCTGGTGGAGCTTCACCGGCTCGCAGGGCTTCAAGCACGGCCTGCGAATGCGCCTGGTCTTCTGGCACGATCTGCCGCTGACCTGCGCCGAGCTGAAGCTATGGCTCGGGGAGCGCCAACCGGAGCCGAGCCTGCCGCGTTCGAAGTGGCCGAAGCTCTACCCCGTCGATGCACAGCTCTATTCCAGAGTGCAGCAGATTTTCACGGCCGCCCCCGTGCTCGCCAACGGTGTGCCTGATCCGGTTCCAGTGCGCTCGGGGGTTCTTGCTGGGCGGACCGATATGGTGCCGACGCCATGGCCAATCGTGCCGCGCTTCGGTGCGCCGGCTGTCGAGGCAGCGGCGGCGCAAGCCGCGGCGGTTCCGCGCGATCATGCCGGCGCCGGGTACGCCTACCACCGGGGGCGCATCGGCGACGATGGCGGCGGCTTCCATACTCCGATGCTCTCTGCTGCCTCGGCTTGGGTCGCCGAGCATGGCGCGAGCACCGACCCAGCGCCGCTGCTCGCCGATCTGACGGCCGCAGCGCAGTCTGCCGTCGAGGGACTTGGGCCTGACCGCTGCGCCGACGTCGCGGACCGCGTGGCGAACCTGCCGCGCATGATCGAATGGATACGCGGGCAACAGCTCGCCACTGAGAAACAGCGCAACGCGATCGGGGCGCCGTGCACACCCGTGAGCACACTGCCGACCCTGACGCTCCTCGAGGCCGAGGCTGCGCTGCAAAAAGTCGTTGCGGACGCCTTCGCACGCACCCGGCAGTTCTTGGAGTTCGGCGAGTTCTTCTACGATCCGCCGCGTGTCGGGATCGGCGCCGGCATCGGGATCGGCAAGACGGAGGCCGCGATCCGCGAGGCTGTCAGGCTCGTCGCGGACCGGCCAGGCGTGCGCATCGCCTTCGCTGTTCCGACACACAAGACCGGTGACGACATTGCTGCGCGGCTGAACGCGGCCGCGGGTTCGCGGATCGCCGCGAGTTGGCGCGGCATCGGGCAGCCCGATCCGCTCCAGCCCGGATGCAGCATGTGTCGGGTGCCGGAGCTTGTCGGTGCCGTCCGGCGGAGCGGTGGCGGCGTGCGGGATGTGTGTGGCGGCCCTCAGCGGGGTTGGTGCCGCCACAACCCACGACGCCCCGGCGTCACGCCGGTCGAGGCGTGCGGCTATCGCCAGCAGATCGGCCGTGGTGTCGCTGTGTGGGTCATCCCGCATGCCATGCTGGCGGGCGCTCCGCCGGCGGGACTGCCGGAGTTCGATATGCTGGTGATCGACGAAGCGCCATGGCTGTCGCTTCTCGGCGGCTTCGACATCAACGCCCCGGTCCGCATCCCGATCGATGACGTGGTGCGAAGGCACGTCCTGGGCACACCCGACTGCCTAGCAACGCTCGTCCATGCCTCCGCGGCGGACAAGCTGCGGACTGCCCTCGCCGGCCAGGACGGTCTGCTTCGACGTGCGCCTCTCGTCGAAGCGGGGCTCGGCGTGTTCGCGGTTCGGCACAGCGCTGGCGAGGTATGGCGGGCTGGGAGCAAGCCGGAGATCCGGCGCGAGCTGCCGCAGGCTGAGGCGCTCGCCGCCCTGAACGCGAGCCTTGAGCGCACGCCGCCGGTGGCGACGATCGCGAGGGCATTGCGTCTTATCGCCGACTTCCTTGCGAGCGGCCAGGACGTGGCGCCCGAGACGCTTCGCATCGAGCATGATGCGGAAGGGGTGCGCTGCCTGCGCCTCAAGTGGCGGAGTGACATACACTCCGGCTGGTCCGCTGGCCCGGTGCTGTACCTCGACGCGACGCTTGTTCCCGAGCTTGCGCGGTTGTGGTTGCCAGCTCTGGACGTGGCGACGGAAGTCCGCGCACGCGAAACCGCTGTTCGTCGTGTTCAGGTGATCGATCGTCAGAACGGGAAGACGGGGCTCGTCTACAAGTGTGAGGACGCCTCCGCTGCGCAAATGCAGCATCACCGGGTCAGGCGAATTCGCAGGCTGATCGAGACGCTTGCGTTCACGTTCCGCGGTAAGGGCGCGGCCGGTGGCCCGGATGTCGTCGTGGTGACATACAAAGGCATCGTCGCGCGCCTGCGGGCAGACATGCCGGCGAACGTCGCGTTCGGCAACTTCAACGGCACGCGCGGCTACGACGGCTGGAAGAGCTGCGCGGTCGTTGTCGTGATCGGGCGCCCCCTGCCGGCTCAGCGCGACGTCGCAACGATGGCTGCCGTCGCAAGCGGGAGGCGGAGCGACGCTGCCGGCTTGCCGTATGACGTCGCTGCTCCATCCGCACTGACCATGCGCGATGGAACAGGGCGCCGTGTGACGATGGCTCGGCACCCAGACGGCAGCATCGACGTGTTCCGTCAGCAAATCCTGTCGGAGGTCGAACAAGCCGAGGGTCGGGCTCGTGGCGTGCGGCGCTCGTTGCAGTCACCGCTGCTCTCTATCATCCTGACGGCGCATCCTACCGAGCTGCCCGTCGACAGCGCCGTCGCCCAAGACGAGATCCTCAACAGCATCGGGATCGCCGCTCATCTCGCCGCGCGCGGGATCGTGCCTGGGAATTCGCAGGACGCTGCCGCGGTATTGGCAGATGACTTCGATGGGGCCGGTGATCGCGCTGCCGCCTTGCGTAAACGTATGTCAGATGCGGGCTGCGCCGGCGCTTTGGAGCGCATCGTTACGGGTTCAGGGCCGCTCGGGTTCGAACCTGTGAGTTCCCTGTATAGAGTACTATATACAGGGAACTCACAGGTTCGCGGCGAGGCGCTCGAACCAGCTCCGGAATGCTTCTCAACCTTCCGGGCTTATCGCTACCGGCGAGCGGATTGCCGGAAATCCAGCGTTGCACTGATTGACATACACCGGCATGCCGAGCCGGCCGCGGCGCTTGCTGCGGTCGTCGGTCCGTTAGCGAGTTTCAAGCGGATCGCAGCGCCGGCTTGGCTCATCGATGCCAAAGCACGGGTGACATACGATCAACCCGAGCGCTGGTTTCCGCCGGCTCCTTCGGTCTTCACGACGATCCTTGGCACGGATCACTGCTCACGCGATGCGGCGTCGCTCATGCTGCCGGTTGCCGAGGACATTCTGTCCGTCAGACGCCGCGGCGCACTCGTCAGCATGCACTTCTACGGCGCGCCCCACGGCGTTCCATTGATCCTTATCCGCACGGCAGGTGCTTCGTGGCCGCCTGGTTCTGGCCGGAGCGAGCGCAAGTCCGTGTCGCTGCCTGCCGCATCGGTGTTTTCGGCCGAGGACATCGCTGCTGCTGTCGACGTGCCGTGGCCAAGCATCCTCGACCTGATGGCTGACATACACGCGCAAGAACGCGTGCGTGCCGTCGGCTTCGATCGGGCAGCTGTCGAGATCATCACTGATCGTGTCGGAACGCGACGCTTAAGCACCGCAGTCGCCGGACTTAGCAGTCGATCCGACCATAATTCATGAGGAGGTAGTAGGAATGCCGGGCAGAAAACGGTCGGCGCGACAGCGCGAACGCGACCACAGCGCCGAGTTCCAGGCGGCAAGGATACGCGGCCTCCGGAAGTGTTGGGAAGTCCAGGCAACGCTGCCGCGCTGTGGCGCGCATGCGCGATCCACCGGTGAGCCGTGTCGCGCCTATGCTTTGGCGAACGGCCGCTGCCGCTGTCATGGCGGTTTGGTGCCGAAAGGGCCTGGCGCCTGGCACAAGCCGCAGCGGACCGGCGCGCCCGGTCTCGCGAAATGGGCTCGGAAGGAAGAGACGCTCGCGAAGCGCGAGGTGCAGCGGCAGCGTCGCGTTGAAGCGATGACGCCAGAGCAGCGCGCAGCCTATCACAAGTGGCACCGCGATCATCCAACCGGCTACCGGGGCGCTCCGCAGCAGATCACGCGGGAGTTCTTAGCCCAGCTGATGCGAGAGCCTGACGCGCCACGTAACGAAGGGTCGAAGCGATGAACGGGCGCCAGCACAAACGCGAAATCGAAGCGGCGGAAGACGACGCGCTCGAACTTCTCAAGACCAGGGGCCTAAGAGCTGCTGCGCATGCGCTCATCAGCGTGTGCGAAGATCCAAACGCCACGGCGCAGGCCAAGGCAACCGCTGGACGAACCATCTGCGAGGTGACCGGCATGCTGAAGAAAGCGGCTAAGGACCGTGAGCCGGAGGCAATGGATCTCTCCATTGATCAGATCCGCGCGCTAATCGCCGACGTCGACCGAGCTGTCGAGTTGAACGAGGCGCAGGTCGATGTGGAGGAAGAGACTGCTCAGGACAGTGTGTTGGATTGATCGCCCTTGGCGATCTTGCTGAGTGTCGCCAGCGCGAGCTTCTGGCCGTGCTGGCGCTCGATCTCCGCAGCGATTGAGCGCAGCGGTGCGCCGCCGGCAGAGAGGCGGCGTACCTCGGCAATCACCGCCTGCTGCTCGGGCACGGCTTCAAGGGCTCCGGTGTCCGACACGCGGACGCCATAAGGCACCTTGCCACCGAGATAGCGGCCGCGGCCCTTTTGATCTTCCTTCACGACAGCGATGCGCTCGCGGATACGATCACGTTCGGCCTCGGCGACGGCGCTGAGGATTGTGAAAACGAGCTTCGAGATCCCGTTTCCTGTCACGTCGCCGCCGAGATCGATCATGTGCAGACTGACGCCGCGAGCTTTGAGCTTGGCCAGCACGTCGAGGGCGTTGAGCGACGAGCGGAACATCCGATCGAGCTTCGCGGTGATCACGACGTCGCCGGGACCGAGTGCTGCGAGGAGCTTGGCGCCCTCCGGCCGCTCGCCGAGCGGCTTCGACCCAGAAACGCCGCGTTCGATGAACATCGCATCGAGCGCGAGGCCGTTCATCATGGCGTAGCCCTCGATCGTCCGGCGCTGGACGTCCAGGCTCTCGCCCTCATTTGCTTGGCGGTCGGTTGAGACCCGCGCGTATCCGTAAACCGCCATGACCATCTCCGTTCACTTGTTCGCTTGCATCAATCCGTATCACAGGTGTTCATGTTTGTTCAAGCGCTTTAGCAAGTGAACAGGCGGGACCGAAAAAGGGATGACGTTTGCTGCTGATTGGTCGTCACGGGGCGTCGGCAGAGCGCTCTCCGCCCTCGCTCCCCACCAGGCTAGTGCACGCTCGGCACGCCGCCTGATGGCGGCACGCTCAGTGTGCTTTGCATAGCTCTCGACCTCGCCGAGGTGAAAGGCGATCGTACTCGCACGCGCGCGTCGCCGGCCGCAGGCGGCCAAGTCGCGGATTGAGCGCAGAAGATCCGAAGCCTCGAATTCGCGCTGCTCTTGGGCTGACAAAAAACGTTGAGCGGGCATGTCACCTCCTGCAATTCAGATGCAGATCAACAATCTTTACCTGTGCAATGTCTGTCAATAATAAAAAAATCGACATACAAAACGGACAAAGCATTTGTATTATATCAATATATGCGAATTTAATTTAACAATCGAGTTGTAATATTAGATAGAATGGATCCGTAATGTTGATCCACCTCTGGGGTCACCCCCTGGGGCACACCGCCGCAAAATGCAGAGCTGGCACCAGCGGTCCGAAAAAAATTGTGCGATTTCTGAAGTTTCGAGTCTCAGGTAGTCTCAACAAGTCTCAGTCTAAGCGCACTACGCCAGCACCAGCGTTGCCGAAATCCAGAAAATCAGCTAAGTTTCTGCTAATAAATGCGGATCTTGCCTTGCATGGATGTTGTTCGAGCTGCTTAGGCGGCTGAAGCCCTCGCCGAACTGAGCCCGGCAGCGGCATCTGCGCTGCAGGCGCTCCGTCGCGCCGGGCAGCCGGCCGATACCGCCGCACAGCTGCTGACTGCGTTCGACATCATCCTGGCGGAGCATACGGGGCCGACCATCTCGGCTGCCGTGTTCGCTGCCATGATCGAGGCGCTTGAAACCGCCGGCGCTGCGGCGCTCGATGTGCTGCACGCCAGCCTTCTGCGATCCAAAATCCAAGCGTGCACAGAAGCGGCGGCGGGGCTCATCTGCTTCTGGGCGCTTCCGCCGGTGGAACGTCGGCCCGTCCTCGCGGGATCGCATGCGGACAGCGTCGCGCTGGTGCGCATCTTCCGCAACACGCTCGAGAGCCTGATCCTGGTCGAACAGCTGCACGCCAGCGCAGCAGCGCGGCGTCAAACGATCGTCGACCGGATCAAGGCCGAGGCCCTCGGCGCATCCTCGATGACGGGAGGGGTCGCATGACGCCCGAAGGTACACCCGACTTCCTCGCAACCGCGACGGCGCACCTGATGCTCGCCGCCACGGGCAACGACGTGGCGGGCAACCTCGACGCGGCGCTGCGCACGATCCTGACCGCGGCGAGCCGGCCCGATACGCCGCTGGTGGCGCGCGAGGCTGTCGAGATGGCGCGGGCCGCGCTCGCCGGTGTGTCCGAGGCTGTGGCCGAGCACTTCGGTGACTATCCCTGCCCCGGGACGGTCAACATCGCCCTCGCCAGCGCCGGCAACGTCCTCCGCACGCTGCAGCTGCCGCCCGACGCTGTGTCGGCGGACGATCGCGCGATGCTGCCGGTGTGGTTCGATTGGACCGCCGTGCTTCTGGCCGAGATGGACTGGACCACGCGCTACCGGCGGCTCTCCGCCCGGGTCGGTCGCGACTTCAACGGCTACGGGCCTGCGCCGTCGCCCCCGCCGCGCAAGCTGCACTGAAAGGCCCCCGATGTCCGGAATCCGACTGAGCCGATTCTACAACGACCCGAACATCGGCAAGGGGTTCGAGAACCTCGCCGGCGCCTTCGCCCCGCCGGATGCGACAGATATGCTGGCTGGGCAGAAAGCGGTGGAACTGCGGGACAAAGGTGCACGGCTGGCCGAGCTGTACGCGAACCCAAGTGATCCGAACTACGATCGGCGCGCGACGCTGCTCGGTCTGCAGACCGGGGCCTCGAGCCTCGAGGCGGTCGGGCTCAACAACGCGACGACGCGGGCGACGAACGCGGCCGACAACGCGCGGGCGCTCGCCACGAACGCCAACACGACCCGCGGCTCGACGATCGCCAGCCTGTACGGTGCGCTGTCGCCCGGGCAGATCCGCCCGGCGGTACCGGACACCATCGCTGGCACGATCGGCCTGCCGCCGGTGGCGGAGGCCCGTGGCGCCGATCCGGCCGAAACCGAGGCTACGCTGAAGGCGAAGATCCTCGGCGGCCTTCCGCCGGCGGAGCAGCGTGCGTCCGTGCTCGGCAGCGTCCCGACGGAGAACATCGCCACACCGCAGGGGCCGCGCATCGCCTTCCGGCCGGATGCCGTCGGGCAGC
>NZ_VRUX01000689.1:0-2058 GCF_008039885.1 Methylobacterium sp. WL103 | reverse complement strand
TGCGGGCGAGCGCCTCCCAGACCGGGTCGACGCGCACGCCCGCCGCGATTGCCGCCCGCCCGTCGGGCCGGGTGATCGTCTCGCGATGCCCGACGAGCTGGCCTTGGGCGAGGCTCGCCGCGCGCATGAGGTGAGACGGTTCGTCCGCGACCTCGCCGAGGGGGACGGCGAGCGCGAGCACGAGGCAGAGCGGCATCGCCAGGAGCAGGAACGCGCCGAGCCAGAGACGCAGGTCGGCGGCGCCTATCAGGCCGTCCGGGACTCTCATCGCCGCGGCGTCTCGGCCACCGGTCGCACGCGCGTCCCCTCGGCGGGCGCGAAGAGCGGGTCCTGCCGCAATCCGAGGCGGTGCAAACGGTAAGCGAAGGCGGTGCCCAGCACGCCGAATCCGTAGACGACGCTGCGCCGGAAGTTGATCGACGAGGCTTCGGCAAAGTACCGCGTCGGGCACGAGATTTCGCCGATGCGGTGGTCGGCGTGCATCGCCAGGGCGAGCATCTGGTTGTCGAACACGAAGTCGTCCGAGCAGCGGTCGAGGGGGATCGTCTCGATCACCTGGCGGCTCCAGGCGCGATAGCCCGAATGATATTCCGACAGCTTTTGGCCCATCAGAATGTTCTGCAGCAGCGTCAGCACGCGGTTCGCCACGTACTTGTAGCGCGGCATCCCGCCTGCCAGCGCGCCCTTGCCGAGGATGCGCGAGGCGAGGACGGCATCGTACTCGCCCGACACGATCATCGAGGCCATCGCGGTGACGAGGCGCGGCGCGTACTGGTAGTCCGGGTGGAGCATGACGACGATGTCGGCGCCCCGCGCCAGCGCCGCCCGGTAGCAGGTCTTCTGGTTGCCGCCGTAGCCGCGGTTGCGTTCGTGCCGGATGGTGTGGATGCCGAGGCTTTCGGCGAGCGCCGCCGTCCGGTCGCGGCTCGCGTCGTCGATCAGGATGATGTCGTCGACGATGTCCTTGGGGATGTCGTCGAACGTCCGCCGCAGGGTCGCCTCGGCGTTGTAGGCCGGGAGGACGACGGCGATCTTCTGTCCGTGAAGCATGAGATCCTTCTGCGATCGGCGCGCGCGGCGTGGGCCGTCTTCGAATTCAGGGCGCGCGGCGAAGCCGCACGAGGAGGCCCGGCATCGCGCCGGCGAGCAGCAGGGCGGCGTGGACGACCTGCCCCGCCTCCCGCGGCGAGCGCCGCAGCAGCGCCAACCCGAGCCGTAGCGGAAGCTGGAACGCGAAGGTCGACCCCGCGAGCGTCAGCGCCGTCGCAAAGCCATGGTGCTTGGCCGCGTAGAGGATGCGGCTGCGCTGGATATAGAACAGGCGCCGCGCCTTCACTTGCCGGGTCGTCCCCTGCCCGTCGTGCCGGACCGTCACCTCGGCGAGGTGGCGGACCGTGAAGCCCGCATCCCAGACGCGGGCGCAGAGGTCGACGTCCTCGTAATAGACGTGGAAGCGCTCGTCGAAGCCGCCGAGCCGTTCGAACAGCGAGCGCCGGATCATCAGGAACGCGCCCATCACCTGATCGACCGGCCCTGACGCGGCGTGGTCCCACTCCGTCATGAAGTGCGTCGGTACCCGCCCCGGCAGCAGCCGGTCGAGGTGGAGTTCCTGTCCGATCAAGCTTTTCGCGCTCGGGCGCCGCGCACACATCCGCTGCACTTGGCCCGCGCCGTCGATCAGCTGCGCGCCGACGACGCCGACGGTCGGGTCTTGCGCAAGCGCGGCCAGCGCCAGCCGCAGGGCGTCCGGCCCGACCTCGGTGTCGGGGTTCAGGAACAGGATCGCCGGCGCCCGGCCGAGCGCGGCACCCTGGTTGCAGGCGCGGCCGAACCCGGCGTTGTCGGGGTTGCGCAGCACGGTGAGCCGAAGGTCCGGCCGCTCCAGCCCGTCGGCGGAGCCGTCGACGGAGCCGTTGTCGACGACGACCACCGCCTTTGCGGGGTCTTCGCCGGCGGCAGCCAGGCTCGCGAGGCAGGCGCGCACCAGGGCGCCGCCGTTCCAGTTGACGATCACGACGTCGATCTCGGCCGGGCCTTGGGCGAGGGGCGCCGTCATGG
>NZ_VRUX01000688.1:0-2072 GCF_008039885.1 Methylobacterium sp. WL103 | reverse complement strand
CACCGGCATCGCGAGGCTGACGCCGCCGAGTTCGAGCGCGGGGCCGCCGAGGGGGTCCTTGAGGCTGACGCCGTCCAGCTCGAGCGGGCCGCCGAGCGGCCGAACCAGGCCCTCGCCCTCGGGCTCGGACGGCCGGAGGCGGTGCGGCGCGAAGTGGGCGGCGACGGTCTCGTACTTCACCTCGACGTCGAGGCGCTGCTGGTCCCAGTCGATCAGCTCCTTCAGCGGCGGCGGCAGGTCTCGGTAGGCGGCCAGCACCGCCACGAGCTGGCCGATGTCGAGCTGGCCGCGCAGCGCGAACAAGCCGCCGATCGCGTAGAACAGGAATGGCGTGATCTGTGCGAGAAGGTTGTTCAGGTACTTGACGAGAAACTTGCGTCGATAGATGCGCAATCGCAAATCGTAGAGGCTGAACAATCGCCCGCCGATCTCGGCGCGCTCCCAGCGGCCGGTGTCGTTGACGGTGACCGCCTCGAGCCCGTCCAGCACCTCGCCGACCCGGCCTGCGAAGCTGCGCGACGCGATCTGCCGCCGCCGGCTCAGACGGATGATCTCGCGGCGCAGGCGCGGGATCACGATGATCTGCACCATCACGATCGACCCGGCGACGAGGCCGAGCCACAAATTCTGCATCAGGATGAAAATCAGCGCCGTCGCCGCCTGAGTCCCAAGGAAGCACGGCACCACGAGCGCGTCGCCGATGAAGGCGCCGATCGGCTCGACTTCGTCGCGGATGATGGTCGCGGTCTCCGACGACTTCACCTCGCGGGTGGTCTCCGGCGTGAAGCGGAGCATCAGCGAGAACAGCTCGAAGCGCAGGCGCCGCAGCATGCGCTCGCCGAGGACGCCCTTGCTCAGGTTGATCCAGAATTTGAACGCGCCGTTGATCAGCACGAGCGTCAGGAACAGCCCGGACAGCCCGAACAGCAACCCGGTGCGGTCGACCTGGAAGCCGGAGAACAGCACGTCCTCGTCGCCGCCGAGCCAGCCGGGCCAGTGGATGATCAGGTCGAGGAAGTCGACCGTGTCGTGCCCGTTCTTGAACGCCTTGCCGGAGATGGCGTCGTTGACGATGCGCTTGGGCAGGTCGAGCGAGGCGAAGTAGAACGGCAGCGACGCGAGCACGACGGCGCAGATCGCGAGCTGGTCGCGCCGCGAATGCCGCCAGATATAGCCGAAGAGCGTCGGCTCCAGATCGCGCATCACCCCTCCCCGGCCTCCGCCACGCTCCCCATACAGCCTCGTAGGCCCGCGCGTCACACGCATGTCACCCTGCGACGGAAAGGCGAAGTGCGGGCGTGCGACAACTCACAGGTGCCGCCGACCGTCACGGCCGTCCTCCCGCGGGCATTGTCACGGCGGCCCGGCTTGTGCGACCGCAGGCCGGCTGCGACGCTGCGAGTGCGGCGGCGCGGCCGAGAGGCGGATCGCGATGCGGCAAGGGGGCGTTCGAGGATGAGACCGTGATGCGCGCGAGCCGCGTCCTGATCTATAGCCACGACACCTTCGGGCTCGGGCACCTGCGCCGCTCGCGCACGATCGCGAACGCGCTCGCCGGCACCGGCGAGGTCGAGGCGGTGATCGTCTCCGGCTCCGCGGTGGTGGATCGGTTCGCCTTCGCCCGCGGCGTCTCCGCGGTGCGGGTGCCGGGCGTGACCAAGCGGCCCGACGGCAGCTATGCCGGCCTCGACCCGCAGGTGCCGCTGCCGGAGACGGTGGCCCGGCGCGCCGACATCGTCCTGCGCACCGCGCGGGACTTCCGGCCGGACCTGCTGATCGTCGACAAGGAGCCGACGGGCTTCCACGGCGAGATGCTGGCGACGCTGGAGCATCTGCGCGCCCGCGACTGCCGCGTGGTGCTGGGCCTGCGCGACGTCCTCGACGCGCCCGAGCTGCTCGCGCCGGAATGGGAGCGCAAGGGGTCCTCCGAGGCGGTCCGCAGCTTCTACGACGAGATCTGGGTCTACGGGCTGTCGCGCATCCACCGGCCGCTGGCCGCGCTCCCCGTCGGCGCCGACTTCGCCGACCGCACGACCTATACCGGCTACCTCCGCCGCGCTGCGCCCCCGCCC
>NZ_VRUX01000687.1:0-2075 GCF_008039885.1 Methylobacterium sp. WL103 | reverse complement strand
CCGCCGGAGAGGCCCGCCGGCCGCCGGTCGAGCAGGTGGCCGACGCCGAGCATGTCGACCACCGCGTCGTGCTCGGCCCGGTCCGCCCTCTGGCCGGAGAAGAGCCGACCGTAGCCGAGGTTGCCCCGCACGCTGAGGTGCGGGAACAGGCGCGCGTCCTGGAACACCAGCCCGATCCGGCGCCGATGCACCGGCAGGGCGATGCGCCGCTCCGTGTCGACCAACGTCTCGCCAGCGACGACGATGCGGCCGCGATCGGGGCGGCTCAGCCCGGCGATCAGGTCGATCAGCGTGGTCTTGCCCGAGCCCGAGCGGCCGAACAGGGCGGTGAGCCCGGCCCCGGCCTCGAAGGCGGCGTCCAGCGTGAACGCCCCCCGGCGCAGGGCGACGGCGACGGCGATCGTCATGCCGGCCGGCTCCTTCGCGGCGTCCCCGCGTTGTGCGACGACACCCTCACGGAAGGCCGCGCATGATCATCGTCCACCACCTGGAGAACAGCCGCTCGCAACGGGTGCTTTGGCTGCTCGAGGAGCTCGGCCTGGACTACGACGTGAAGCGCTACGCCCGCGACCGCGAGACCATGCTGGCGCCGCAGGAACTCAGGACGATCCACCCGCTCGGCAAGTCGCCGGTGATCACCGACGGCGCCGTGACGGTGGCGGAATCCGGCGCCATCGTCGAATACCTCACCGCCCGCTGCGGCGGCGCCCTGGTGCCTGCCCCCGGCACGGAAGAGCATCGCCGCTACACCTACTGGCTCCACTACGCCGAAGGCTCGGCGATGCCGCCGCTCCTGCTGAAGCTGGTCTTCTCGCGCCTCGCGCCGGGCAGCCCCGCGCTGGTGCGCCCCCTGGTGCGGGGGATCGCCAAGGCGGTCACGGCCAAGTTCGTCGACCCGGAGCTGCGCCGCCACGCCGCCTACTGGGAGGGCGCGCTGGCCGACCGACCGTGGTTTGGCGGCGACGCCTTCACCGCCGCCGACATCCAGATGAGCTTCCCGCTCGAAGCCTTCGCCGCGCGCGGCACCGGCGCCGGCGCGCGCCTGACCGACTGGCTCGCCCGCATCCACGCCCGCCCGGCTTACCGGCGCGCGCTGGAGCGCGGCGGGCCGTATGCCTATGCGTGAGTCGGGGTGGGATCGCAGCATCCCCGTCACCCCGCCCCCAGCCGCCGCCCGATGCGGCGGGCCAGAAGTTCGGACAGCAGCAGGGCGGCCATCGACAGGGCGACCGAGATCAGCGTGAGGCGCAGCGCCCCGGCCTCGCCGCCGGGCACCTGCGTCAGCGTGTAGATCGCCGCCGGCAGGGTCTGGGTCTCGCCGGGGATGTTCGAGACGAAGGTGATGGTGGCGCCGAACTCGCCCATCGCCTTGGCGAAGGCGAGCACCGCGCCGGCGAGGATGCCGGGCAGGCTGAGCGGCAGGGTCACCGTGAGGAACACCGCCAGCGGTCGGGCGCCAAGCGTCGCGGCCGCCTGTTCGAGGCGGGCGTCCACGGCCTCGATCGACAGGCGCATCGCCCGCACCATCAGGGGAAAGCCCATGACCGCGCAGGCGAGCGCCGCCCCGGTCCAGCGGAACGCGAACACGATCCCCACCTCGGCGAGCCACCCGCCGACGAGCCCGCGCCGGCCGAGCGCCAGGAGCAGCAGGTAGCCGGTGACGACGGGGGGCAGGATCAGCGGCAGGTGGACCAGCCCGTCGAGCAGGGCGCGCCCGGGAAACCGCCGCCGGGCGAGAAGCCACGCCACGGCGATCCCCGGCAGCAGGCTCGCGAGCGTCGCGACGGCGGCCACCTTCAGGCTCAGCGCCACGGCGGTCCACTCGTCGGGCGTCAGGTCGAGCAAGGATGGGTCGTCCGGTCCGGGAGGCGCCGCGGACCGTCGCGGCCGCTCGATAAGCAGCCTTGGACGGGGGATGCGCGGCGCGCAAGCGGCTCAGGCGCCGGTCTCGTCCTTCGTGCCGGGCTTCGCCTCCTCGGCGCGGTGCAGGCGGCTCAGCAGCACGAGGAGCCGGCCCGGCAGCGGCGTCTCGAGGGCCTCGGCCCCGAGCAGGGCGTCGCGCGGCCGGGCCGGCT
>NZ_VRUX01000686.1:0-2081 GCF_008039885.1 Methylobacterium sp. WL103 | reverse complement strand
GAGCCCGCCGCGTGCGGAGGCGGCCGTCGTCAGGACGCCCTGCGCGACGGAGCCGGCCAACAGGACGGCCAGGGCTGCTTGGGCCGAGCGCGAGACGCTCATCTGCGAACCTCCAGGGGACCGACCTCGAGGCCGCCCACAACCTTATCAGTATCGGCGCTCGCCCGATCGTGTGCAATCGCACCCCGTCCGCGCGCGCCGCAGAGTGCCGGCAAGTGTCTGATCCGCCACGCATCGAGCGCGGGCTTCCAGCCTTCAGGCCGATTCTGGCAAGCCAATCAGGCCGCGGCGTCCTCGGCCTTGGCGTCGCCGTCGAGCCCGAGTTCCTTGAGCTTGCGATACAGGGTCGATCGGCCGATTCCGAGGCGGCGCGACACCTCCGACATTCGGCCGCGATAGAATTGCAGCGCGAAGCGGATGATCTCGGCTTCCAGCGCATCCATCGGCTTCATCTCGCCGGTATCCTCGACCACCAGCGACAGGGCGTGCGGATCGCGCACCTCGACGCGGACGATCTCGCGCACCGGCTCGGGCGAATGGGCCGACAGCATCGGCTGCACCGGGGCTGCCGGGATGCGCACGTCGAACCCCTCGACCTGGGCGGCGATCTGCGGGAACTCGGCCACCGTCAGCTCGTCGCCGTCGGCGAGGACGACGGCGCGGAACAGCGCGTTCTCCAATTGCCGGACGTTGCCGGGCCAGCCGTAGCGGGTCAGCAGCGCCATCGCCTCGGCGGTGATCGCGCGGACGCGCTTGCCTTCCTCCGCCGCGAACCGGGCGCAGAACGAGCGCACCAGGTCGGGGATGTCCTCGCGGCGGGCGCGCAGCGGGGGCAGCGTCATCGGGAAGACATTGAGGCGATAGTACAGGTCTTCGCGGAAACGCCCTTCCTTGACGAGGTCGAGGAGCGATCGGTTCGTCGCCGAGACCAAGCGGATGTCGACGCGCACGCTGCGCTTGCCCCCGACGGGGTCGACCTCGCCCTCCTGCAGCGCGCGCAGCAGCTTCACCTGCGCGTCGAGTGGCAACTCGCCGATCTCGTCGAGGAACAGCGTCCCGCCGGACGCCTCGACGAACTTGCCGGCATGGCGCTCGGTGGCGCCGGTGAAGGCGCCCTTCTCGTGCCCGAACAGGGTCGACTCGACGAGGTTGTCGGGGATCGCGCCGCAATTGACCGTGACGAAGGGCTTTCCGCGCCGCTCGCCCGAGCCCTGGATCGCACGGGCCAGAACCTCCTTGCCGACGCCGGACTCGCCCTCGATCAGCACCGGGATGTTGGATTTCGCGGCGCGCTCGGCCAGCCGGATCACCCGCTCCATGTCGGGCGACTTCGAGGTCAGGTCCTTGAAGCTGAGCGAGCCGGAGGCGCGGCGGCGCATGCGCCGGACTTCCTCCTCAAGGTGGTCGACCCGGAGCGCGTTCTTGATCGAGACCTGCAGACGCTCGGCGCCGGCAGGCTTGACCACGAAGTCGACGGCGCCGGCGCGCATCGCCGTGACGACGGCGTCGATCGACCCGTTGGCGGTCTGGACGATGACCGGGGTGTCGAGGCCGGATTTCCGCATCTCGGCCAGCACGCCGAGCCCGTCGAGGCCGCCGGGCATGACGAGGTCCAGGAGCACCACGTCGATCTCGGGGTGGGTCCGCAGCAGGGCGAGCGCGTCCGCACCGTTCTCCGCGAGCGTCGCCTCGAAGCCGAAGCGGCGCACCGTCGCCTCGGCGAGACGACGCTGAACGGGATCGTCGTCGACGATCAGGACCGTTGTCGCCATGCGGGCTCTTCCTCGCTGCCGCGGGTCGTCCGCGGCGCCGGACCTTGCGGGTTCCGGCGCCCGGCGCGACCGGCGGGTGTTTCGTTTCGAGCCGGAGCCTCGCCCAGATGCGTAAAGCGCCGCTTAACGACGACGGGAGATTTGCCGCAGCCGCCGCTTGCGTCCCCTTGCGCCTGAGGATTCCGGTTGAACGCCGTCGGCTGCGCTCGATATGAGGCAGGGCGGGGCCGTCGAGCCCCGGACAGGCGGCGCGACGCGCCGGCAACGCACCCGAGGATCTATGACCATTCGCGCCCTCGCCCCCGCTTG
>NZ_VRUX01000685.1:0-2082 GCF_008039885.1 Methylobacterium sp. WL103 | reverse complement strand
CACCACCAGTGATGCTGCCACTTACTGTAATCGATTTTGTGCTCGACGAAGTTAAAATGAGTCCGACGCCGCCACTTCCTCCATCACCTCCATTATTACTAGCAGTTGTAGTACCACCAGCTCCGCCGATGCCTCCAGTTACGTTGGTTGATAGTGTACCAAGAAAGTTGCTGCCACTAATAATTGCTCCGTATCCGCCGGCACCTCCGCCTCCGCCAGCGCCTAAATCTGCTGTGCCGCCGGCGCCGCCATTCCCGCCGGTGACTGAAATGGTTGTTAGACCAGCTTGGCTAGCTCCAGCAGCACCTCCGCCGCCTCCACCGCCACCATAGGGGGTGGTATTCGAAGTGCCTCCAGGGCTGCCATTGAGTTGTCCAGCAGCTCCGCCGGCACCACTGGCACCACCGGTGGTCGACCCCCCATTTCCGCCCGTGATCCCAGATCCACCGCCGCCAGCACCTAGGGAAGTTAGTCCCGTGAGTGACCCCCCGGTGCCGCCGGCTCCCAATGGGTTATCAAGGCCGCCAGAGTTGCTGTTATTTCCGCCATTCCCACCAGCCATGTCCCGCTCCCATTCTACATGGCCTGGACGAGCCGTATGGGCTGCACCAGGCACGACCTAGCGCCGAGTCAGGCGCCGTAATTGTTCCCGGTAGCCATAGCTGGCGCTTCAAGTCGGAAACAGGGCAGCGTAGCCACAGACAGCACTGAAAAAGCATGTCGCGCCGTAGCATCGCGCAGTTCTGTTAGAATGCTCCTCTTAGAATGCGCCATCCTTAGTCCGTAGAAATGTTTATGCTCTAGCTAATATTGGGTGGAACACTTCCGCCATTCGGCGCGCGTCAATGTGGAGCGTGAAGAATTGGGGGTGATCGCCAAGCGTAAACGTTAGGTTTTCACCTGCGAGATCGTGCCGTGCGAGGTGTTGTAGACCCGGCCGATCTCGGCGCGGCTCTCGCCAGCTTCGCACCGAAGCAGGAGGTGTCGTCGGCATCACCGCCCCGCCACCATCTCCAGCAGCACCACGCCCGCCGCCGAGATGACGTTGCCCCTGCCGCCCCATGGGAGAGGCGCGGGCGAGATCATAGCTTCGACGCGTCCTTGCGGAAGCGGGCGAAGAAGCGCGTCAGGCCGTCCAGGTCGACGTTCGGCAGCGATATCGCAGGTTCAGGCTCCACAGCCACGGCATCAGCGTCCGGCACCAGACCATGCAGCGCCTGCGTCAGGAGGGGCGGCCACTCCACGCCGTAGTCCTGCAGCAGGCCGGCGACTTTCGCGAGCGCACTGGCTTGGTCAGCGGGGACCGGGCGACCCGCGATCTGTGCGTCGAGGGCACGATCGGCGAGGGCGGTAGCAAGGCGCAGAACCTCGAATAGCCGTTCGGGCGAGATGACGCCGGCGCTCATGGCTGAGCTTTCCGCTCCCGAAACCGGATGCCGGCCCCTCCCCCGTTTTCAGGGATGAATTCGAGGCCGGTGCGCTCAAGGGTGGCTCGCATCAGTCTGCTCCGCGCCCCGCCCCATGCACGATCTGCTGCAGCAGCGAGGGAAGCGGGATGCCGTACTCCTCCAGAAGGAAGGCCGCGCTCAGCAGCGTCCGGATGTGCTGGTCCGGGATCGGCCGGCTGAAGATCTGCGCGTCAAGCACCTGATCGGCGAGGAGGTCGGCGAGGCGAGAGACCTCGGATAGGCGCTCTAGCGAGGCGGTCACGGTTTCCGCTCCCGCATTCGAACTCCGGCACCGCCGCCGTTCTCCGGGATAAACTGGAGGCCGGCACGTTCTAAAGCGTCTCGTATCTTATCGACGCTGCTGATGCGGGCATCTTGCCCTGCTTCAAACCGATTGATCGTGTTCGACCCAACGTCAGCTTCGCGGGCTAGGTCCGCCGTGCTCCAGCCCAAGGCGGCACGACCCATTCGGCATTGAAATGGCTTCATGAGGTGAATTTATCACCATATGAGGTTGACATCAAACCGGTGTGGGTTACACCTCTAATGGTGAGATTATCACCACAGAGGCCCGCCCCGATGCGCTACGCCAACCTCATCCCCCACTCGCACATCGCCCGCGCCGCCGACCCGC
>NZ_VRUX01000684.1:0-2087 GCF_008039885.1 Methylobacterium sp. WL103 | reverse complement strand
GCGGGTTCGGGGTCGCGGGCCTGACGAGGATTTCGACCGCCGCGCCCTTGGCCCCGAGCGCGTGGGGCTGGTGGACGCCGACCCGGTGCTCGCCGCCGGCGAGATCGACATCCTGGTCGGCACCCACGCGCTGTTCCAGGACAGCGTGGTGTTCTCCGATCTCGGGCTGGCGGTGGTGGACGAGCAGCACCGGTTCGGCGTCCACCAGCGCCTCGCGCTCGGGGCCAAGGGCGCGGCGGTGGACATCCTCGTCATGACCGCGACCCCGATCCCGCGGACGCTGGCCCTGACCTGCTTCGGCGACATGGACGTCTCGATCCTCGACGAGAAGCCGGCCGGCCGCCAGCCGATCCGCACGCTCACCATCCCGACCGAGCGCATCGACGAGGTCGTGGCCGGGCTTCATCGCGCGCTCCAGGGCGGCGAGCGCGTCTACTGGATCTGCCCGCTGGTGGCCGAATCCGAGTTCGTCGACCTCGCGGCGGCCGAGGAGCGCTTCGAGGACCTGAAGCAGCATTTCGGCGCCGAGGTCGGGCTGATCCACGGCAAGATGCCCGGCGCCGACAAGGATGCGGCGATGGCCCGCTTCGCCGCGGGCGAGACCAAGGTGCTGGTCTCCACCACCGTGGTCGAGGTCGGCGTCGACGTGCCGGAGGCGACGATCATGGTGATCGAGCATGCCGAGCGCTTCGGGCTGGCCCAGCTGCACCAGCTGCGCGGCCGGGTCGGGCGAGGCTCGAAGGCCTCGTCCTGCCTGCTGCTCTATCGCGGGCCGCTCGGCCAGGTGTCGAAGGCCCGCCTCGAGATGATGCGCGAGAGCGAGGACGGGTTTCGCATCGCCGAGGCCGACTTGCGGCTCCGCGGCGAGGGGGAGGTGCTGGGTACCCGCCAATCCGGCGTCGCGGCCTTTCGGCTGGCCCGCCTGGAGAGCGACGGCGCCCTGCTGGAGGTCGCCCGCGACGACGCGCGGCTGATCGTCGAGCGCGACCCGGCCCTGCGGACGGAGCGCGGCCAGGCCCTGCGGGTGCTGCTCTACCTGTTCGAGCGCGACGCCGCGATCCGCGGCATGGTGGCCGGCCTCGACCGCCGGCTCGCGGCCAAGGGCGGCAGCGTCGACGAATGGCTGCGGCTCGTGCGCTCCTACAGCGCGCTCGGCGATCCGGAGCAGGCCGGCAAGGTCCTGAGCCGCGCGCGGATGGCGCTCGCCGCGGACCCGGGCGCCGCCGAGCGGCTCGACACCCTGGCGAAGGAACTCGGCCTTCCGCTGCGCCCCTGACGATCTGTCCCGGCACGGGCGACTTGACCCGCGGCCCGTCGGAGCCGACATCCGAGAGGATAAGAATGAGGACGGCACGGCGCCGGACCGACCTTCGTGGGTCGTACCGGGGCCGGACCACCCGCCGGGGACGGACTGAACTCGTGACGCGCAAGAGCCGCCGCCTGATCCTGATCGCCGCCTGCGGCGCCGTCCTGGCGCTCGCCGTCGGGCTCATCCTGTCGGCGATGAGCGGGTCGATCGTGTTCTTCCGCTCGCCGACCGAGGTGGCGAACCAGGGCGTCGGCCCCGGGACGCGCTTCCGCCTCGGCGGCCTGGTCAAGGACGGCTCGCTCCAGCGCGGGGCGAACCAGAAGATCGACTTCGCGGTGACCGACACGAACGCGACCGTCCAAGTCCAGTATACCGGCCTTCTGCCCGACCTGTTCCGCGAGGGGCAGGGCGTCGTCGCCGAGGGAACGCTGGAGCCGGGCGGCATCTTCCGCGCCGACACCGTGCTCGCCAAGCACGACGAATCCTACATGCCACGCGAGGTCGCCGACGCGCTCAAGGCGCAGGGGCGCTGGCAGGAGGGCGGCAAGGGCGGAAAGGGCTCCGTGAAGACGGACCCGCCGAAGGCCGCCGACGCCGCACCCGCGACCCTCGGCCCGCGCAGCGAGCGCTGAGCCGATGTCATTGACTCGAGGAACCGCCGCTTGATCGTCGAGGTCGGACATTTCGCGTTGGCGCTGGCGCTGGCGCTCTCCCTGGTCCAGTCGGTGATGCCGATCTGGGCCGCCCGCTCGGGCGACGCCGCCCTGCGGCAGGTGGC
>NZ_VRUX01000683.1:0-2090 GCF_008039885.1 Methylobacterium sp. WL103 | reverse complement strand
CCCACGGCGTCAGCCCCGGCCGCGCCGTGCTCCACGCGCTGCCGACCGGCTACGCCCTCGACGGCCAGGGTGCGGTGATCGACCCCTCGGGCATGATCGGCGAGGCCCTCGGGGTCGACCTCCACGTGGTCACCGCGGAGGCCGCCGCCGCCCGCAACGTCATGCTGGCGATCGAGCATTGCCATCTCGGCGTCGAGGCGGTGATCGCCACCCCCTACGCCGCCGGCCTCTCGGCGCTCGTCGACGACGAGGCCGAGATGGGCGTCTGCGTCGTCGACATGGGCGGCGGCACCACGAGCTTCGGCGTGTTCTCCGGCGGGCACCTCGTCCACACCGACGCGATCGCCGTCGGCGGCCACCACGTCACCATGGACATCGCCCGCGGGCTCTCCACCCGGGTCGCTGCGGCCGAGCGGCTGAAGACGCTCTACGGCTCGGCCATCGCCACCCCCTCGGACGAGCGCGACATGATCGCGGTCCACGGCGTCGGCGAGGACGAGGGCGAGACCCCGAACCACGTTCCGCGCTCGCAGCTGGTGCGGATCATCAAGCCGCGGGTCGAGGAGGTGGTCGAACTCGTCCGCGACCGTCTGCGCGCCGCGGGCTTCGCCGCCCAGGCGGGGCGCCGGGTGGTGCTGACGGGCGGCGCGAGCCAGCTCGTCGGCCTGCCCGAGGTCACCCGCCGGGTGATGCAGGGCCAGGTCCGGATCGGGCGTCCGCTCGGCATCCGCGGCCTGCCCGAGGCGGCCAAGGGTCCGGCCTTCTCGGCCGCGGTCGGCCTGCTGGTCTACCCGCAGGTGGCGCATGCCGAGCACTTCGAGCCGCGGGGCCAGCGCGCCTTCGCCGGCACGGGGACCGACGGGTACATCGGCCGCGTCTACGAGTGGCTGAAGCAGGGTTTCTAGGCGTTTTCCCGGGCGCCCTCTCGCGCCCGGCCTCGACGAATCGGCGTCTCCTCGACGGAGGCGCTCCGGACAACGCGTTAAAGGTCACGAAGGGCTCGACACCATGGCCATCTCTCTCCAGGCGCCTGACATCCGCGAACTCAAGCCCCGCATCACCGTGTTCGGTGTCGGCGGCGCCGGCGGCAACGCCGTCAACAACATGATCGAGTCGGGCCTGCTGGGCTGCGAGTTCGTCGTCGCCAACACCGACGCCCAGGCGCTGACCTCCTCGAAGGCCGAGCGCGTGATCCAGATGGGCCTCGGCGTGACGCAAGGGCTCGGCGCCGGCTCGCACCCGGAGGTCGGCTCGGCCGCCGCCGACGAGGTGATCGACGAGATCCGCGACCAGCTCTCGGGCGCGCACATGTGCTTCATCACCGCCGGCATGGGCGGCGGCACCGGCACGGGTGCCGCCCCCGTCATCGCCCGGGCGGCGCGCGACATGGGCATCCTCACCGTCGGCGTCGTGACGAAGCCGTTCCAGTTCGAGGGCCTGCGCCGCATGCGAACGGCGGAAGCCGGCATCCAGGAGCTCCAGGCCGCCGTCGACACCCTGATCGTGATCCCGAACCAGAACCTGTTCCGGGTCGCCAACGAGAAGACCACCTTCGCCGACGCCTTCGCGATGGCCGACCAGGTGCTCTACTCGGGCGTCGCCTGCATCACCGACCTGATGGTCAAGGAAGGCCTGATCAACCTCGACTTCGCCGACGTGCGCGCGATCATGCGCGGCATGGGCAAGGCGATGATGGGCACCGGCGAAGCGAGCGGCGAGAAGCGCGCCAGCCGCGCGGCCGAGGCCGCCATCGCCAACCCGCTCCTCGACGACGTCTCGATGAAGGGCGCCCGCGGCCTGCTGATCTCGATCACCGGCGGCGCCGACCTGACCCTGTACGAGCTCGACGAAGCCGCCACCCGCATCCGCGAGGAGGTCGACCAGGAAGCCAACATCATCCTCGGCGCCACCTTCGACGAGAGCCTCGACGGCATCATCCGCGTCTCGGTGGTCGCCACCGGCATCGAGCCGGCGCTGATCTCGGCCAACTCCCCGAACAACAAGGAGATCGCCGAGACCGAGCAGCGCATCGCCGAGGTCGCCGAGCGCCTGCGCTCCGAGGCCCGCTCGCGCGCCGCGCAGAACGCCCC
>NZ_VRUX01000682.1:0-2095 GCF_008039885.1 Methylobacterium sp. WL103 | reverse complement strand
CCCACCCCCCCCCGCCCCGCGCCCGCTGGCCCGTCACCCGTCAAAACCCCACCGCCCCCCACCCCCCCAGCCGCCCCGGGGCGTCCCCGCGGCGCATGGCGGCTTCGAGACCCTGGCCGAACGGCTCGCGCTGGAGCTGGTCGCCCGCGGCTGGCGGGTCGAGGTCTACTGCCAGGTCGACCGGCCGACCGCGCCCTCGACCTGGCGCGGCGTCGACCTGATCCCGGTCCAGGCGTCGGGCGACGGCCCGCTCGCCACGATCCGGTTCGACTGGAAATGCACCTTGCAGGCGGCGTTCCGTCCGGCCCTGCCGCTGGTGCTCGGCTACAACACCGCCGCGTTCTCCCTGCTCTACCGGCTGACCGGAAAGCGCAGCGTGATGAACATGGACGGGATCGAGTGGCGCCGGGACCGCTGGTCGAGGCCCGCCAAGGTGTGGTTCTGGCTGAACGAGCATTGCGGCAGCCTGTTCTCGACGCACCTCGTCGCCGACCATCCCGAGATCGCCCGGCACCTCGCCCGCGTAAACGCGACGCGGCGCATCACCACCATCGCCTACGGGGCCGACCCCGTGGCCGACGCGCCGGCAACATCGCTGGCCGCCCTCGGGGTTGAGCCGCAGCGTTACGGCTTGGCCATCGCCCGCATCGTGCCCGAGAACCTTGTGCTGCAGGTGGTCCGCGCCTGGAGCGAGGTGAGCCCCGGCCTGCCCCTGGTGGTGCTCGGCAAACTCTCGGAGGCGGACGCCTACCACCGGGCGGTGCGCGCGGCCGCCGGGCCGGACGTGATCTTCGCCGGCGCGATCTACGAGGCGGACCGCGTCGCGGCTTTGCGCCGGCACGCCCGCTTCCATATCCACGGCCACACGGTCGGCGGCACCAACCCCTCGCTGGTCGAGGCGCTCGGCGCCGGTTCGCCGGTGCTCGCCCACGACAACGTCTTCAACCGCTGGGTGGCCGGACCCGACGCCGCCTTTTTCGGCGACGAGACCGAGTTGCGCCACGGCATCGTGCGGCTCGCCCGCGCCCCGGCCGGGCAGCTCGCGGCGATGTCGTCCGGCGCGCGGGCGCGCCATGCCGAGGCCTTTGCCTGGGACGGCATCGTCGACGCCTACGAGCGGGTGCTGCGGGCGCAGCTCCCCGAAACCCGCGCCCGCCGCCGGGCCGCGGCCCGCGTCGAGGTCGCGGGCTGAGACCACGGGATGGCCCCAGGCCCGGTGATCGAGGTTACGGGGGCGTCTCATGCGGCGCTCCTGTCCCGGGCGGGCCCGGAGGCTTGCGCGATCGTGATGTCTTCGGCGACCACAGGATCCGGCTCGCGGGTCGGGACGCTGGTCTGGCGCAGGCGCTGGACCGATACGGTCCCGGCCGGGATGTCCCGCAGGGTGGCGACCCCGACGCCGACCATCGCCCCGTCGCCGACCGTCACCGCCCCGAGGACGAGCGAATGGGCGCCGACCACGACGCCGTCGCCGAGGCGCGGCGCGTCCGCGGGGAACGGGTCGGCGGCCAGCACCGGGCGCGCGGGCGCGACCACTACCGCCGGCAGGATCACGAGGTCGCGCCCCGCCGTGCCGCAGAAGCCGATCCGGGCCGGGTGGGGCACGAACAAGCCGGGGCCGATCCGCGATCCCGGGTGAAAGGAGGCGCCCGTGAGGCGCGTCGACAGCCCGGCGACGGCGGCAGCGCTCCGCCGCCATCCGCGCAGGTGCAGCAGGTGGGCGACCCGGTGGAACGCGGCGCATTGCATCGCCGGCAGCAGCACCATCATCGCCGCGCGCGCGCGCGACATCGGCCTGTCGCCGCTGATCTGGCGCACGATCCGCGCGAGGTCGGCGGCCAGCATCCGCCGCATCACCGCCGGGCGGGCGTGGTCGAGGTTCGGTTCGGGCAGGGGCCGGGCGTCGCTCACGACGCGACGCCCCGTCCCGGCAGCGCGCGCCAGTCAGTCGGCGCCAGGTCGGTGTCGGGTTCGATGTCCTTGAGCACGAGGCAGCGCGGCCCGACACGGGCGCGGTCGCCGATCAGCACCGCGCCGAGCACGATCGAGGCCGGCTCGAGGACGACGTCGTCGCCGAGGCGGGGCAGGCCGGGGC
>NZ_VRUX01000681.1:0-2097 GCF_008039885.1 Methylobacterium sp. WL103 | reverse complement strand
CTGCCGGAGCCGCTGCGCGCCCTGGTGCGCCGCTTCGAGGACGTGCTCGCGAGCCGCGGCGAGACGCCGACCACGGCGTTCCGCGACGACCTGATGGCCGTTCTCCCGGCGCTGCGCACCTTCGCGTTCTCGCTCGTCGGCGACATGAGCCGGACCGACGACCTGGTCCAGGAAACCTTGATGAAGGCCTGGATGAACCAGCACCGGTTCCAGGCGGGCTCGAACCTGGTGGCGTGGCTGTTCACGATCATGCGCAACCAGTTCTACACCGAGATCCGCAAGCGCAAGCGCGAGGTGGAGGATGCCGACGGCGTCCAGGCCGGCAAGCTGACCGCGGTGCCGGACCAGGAGGACGTCGTCACCCTCAAACGCCTCTACGCGGTCATGGAGACGCTTCCGGCGACGCAGCGCGAGGCGCTCCTCCTCGTCGGCGCCGAGGGCCTCACCTACGAGGAGGCCGCGGTGCGGCTGCAATGCCAGGTCGGCACGGTGAAGAGCCGGGTCAGCCGCGCCCGCGGGCAGCTCGCCGGCCTCCTCGGGCTCGAGAAGGAGCCGCCGCCGCGTCACGCGCCCTGAGGCGCGGCGCGGGAGCGCGGTCCGATGCCGCGTCGGCTGGCGCTGCCGGCGACGGGCGCCATCTCGGGTCTCTGCCGGGCGCACGGGCCCGGGCGGCCGAGGACCGGTCCGAAACCCCATGGCGACCTACTTCACGGCCGACACGCATTTCGGCGATGCCGACCTCGTCCGGCGCCGGCGCGGCGCCTTCGGCTCGGTCGAGGATCACGACGAGGCGCTGGTCGCCCGCTGGAACGCCCGCGTCGGCGTCGAGGACGAGGTCTGGCACCTCGGCGACTTCGCCGCCGGGGCCAGCCGAGACTATTGCGCGGCGATCTTCCGCCGGCTGAACGGCGTGAAGCGGCTGGTGCGCGGCAACCACGACACCAACCGCGTGCTCGACCTGCCCTGGGCGCAGCCGCCGGTGGACAGCGCCCGCATCAGCGTGGTCGACGCCGGCGGCACGTCGCGGAGGCTGTTCCTGTCGCACTATCCGCATCGCTCCTGGCCGGGCTTCTGGCGCGAGACCCGCCACCTCTACGGCCACACTCATGCCTGCCTGCCCGACACCAGCCGCTCCTGCGACGTGGGCGTGGACGCGCAAGACTATCGCCCGGTCGACCTCGCCGAGGTGCTCGCCCGGCAGGACGAAGCCGAGCAGGCGCCCGAGGAGATGGCGATCCGCGGCCTGCGCTGACTTGGCGCTGAGCCGGCGGCGTCAGTCCTCGGCCGGGACGAAGCGCAGCGTGCCCGCGCGCCGGGTCGCCGTGCCGGTGTCGCCGGTGTGGTTGATCCCGTCCATCACAGGCACCTCCGGGAAATCGAACGGGCTGACCCCGTCGAGGCAGGCGACGTTGACCGCGTACAGGTTTTGGTCGGACCGGCGCTGGTGATGGGTGTAGATCCCGCAGCGCGCGCAGAAGAAGTGTTGCGCCGTCCCGGTGTGGAAGCGGTAGCTCGTCAGCGCCGCCGCGCCCTGCAGGATCTCGACCCCGCCCGCCTCCGCCATCGCGACGACGGCGCCGCGCATCCGGCAGTAGGAGCAGGTGCAACGGCGGATCGACCGGAAGCCGGCGCCCAGCGTCGCCGCGAAGCGCACCGCGCCGCAATGGCAGCCGCCGGTCCGGATGGTCGTGTCGTTCGCCATCTCGTCTCCTTCTGCAGGCTTGGTCTGCGCATGCCGGATCACCCGCGCCGGGTCCGGCGCCGAACGGGGCTCATCCGGGGGCGCCCTTCCGTGGCGCGAGCCGGGGCGCGAGGGCGAGCATCAGCGGGACGACCGCCAACGCCGTGACAGCGGCAGCCATGGCCGCCCGGCCCGGGCCGAGCGCGTCGCCGAGCGGCCCGTAGAGCAGCGGCGTCGCCAGCGCGCTGCCACCGAGGGTGCAGGTGTAGAAGATCGCGAAGGCGCGCTCGACCCGGCCGCCCGGCGCCAGCTCCGGCACCGTGCCGTAGAGGACGGAGGAGGTGCCGTTGAGCAGCAGGCCGAGCAGCGGCAGCACCGCGATGGCGGGCGCCAGCGGCAGGGCGACGACGGCGAGG
>NZ_VRUX01000680.1:0-2103 GCF_008039885.1 Methylobacterium sp. WL103 | reverse complement strand
CTCCGGCGTCTCGGCGCCGTGCAGCTGGATCAGGTCGGGATCGATCGCCTCCAGCGCGGCGTCGAGCGCGGCGTCGTCGGGGTCGACCAGCAGGACGACCCGCTCGGCCCGGCCGCGCGCCTGAGCGGACAGGGTGCGGGCCGCGTCGAGGTCGACATGGCGCGGACTTTTGGGAAACCGCACGAGGCCGATCCAGTCGGCGCCGGCCTCCAGGGCGGCGGCCATGGTCTCGGGCGTGCTCAAGCCGCAGATCTTGACGCGAATCGACATGGCTGGCGCTTCGAGACCCGGTCGCGTCAGCGCGGGGCCGGCAGCGCGGTCCGTCCCGGCAGTGTCAGGCCGGTGCCGGGCTCCGGCGGGGCGTAGGCCTTCAGCCGCTCGGTCTCGCCTTCGAGGCGGCGGATCTCGCGGCCGCGGTGGCGGACCTGGCGGCGGGCCTTGCCCTGCCCGAGCCAGGTGAAGATGCCGCCGACGACGATGCCGAGCGCCACCGCCCCGAACAGGATCGCGTAGAGCGGCAGCATCACGCTGAACACCGGATCGGGCGAGAACGGGTCCAGGGAGAGCCGCACGGGATCACGGTTGGCGACCGCGACCAAGATCACCAGGATCGCGATGGGCAGCAGCACCAGACTCTTGAGGAAGCGGACCATCGATCTCTCCGAACCGTTCTTACTGTGCCGCGGATGGTCCGGGAGGACATCCGCGATCCGCCCCACCGGCGGCGACGCGCCGTCGCGCTTGGCCCGCTTCGCGGAAGACGAACCGGCCGATCCGCCGCGATGTCTCGCGAAGGACCCTACTCGGCCGCGGACTGGCTCTCGCCGATCCCGGCCGCGTTGAGGCGCAGGCGCATCTCCTTGCCGGTCTTGAACACGGGGATGGCCTTTTCCGACACGGCAACGGCCGCACCCGTGCGCGGGTTGCGCCCGCGGCGCGCATCCCGGCGCTTCACCGAGAACGCACCGAAGCCGCGCAGCTCGACCCGGTCGCCCCGTGCCAGCGCGTCGGCGATCGTGTCGAGGATCGCGTTGACCAGCGTCTCGACGTCCCGCTGGTAGAGGTGCGGGTTCTGCTCGGCGATCTTGATGACGAGCTCCGACTTGATCATGGCGTCTGGTCTTCTCGAAGTTCCGGGGTGCGAATCCTGGTGGATCGCACCGAATCAGGGCGCGGCGGACGGGCTCGGGCGCCACAGCACGAGCATGCCGCCCTGGGTGACGGCCCCCGCCTCGGCGCCGGCCTCGGCCAGCCGCGCGGACAGGCCCTCGAACCCGAGGAGGTCGGCCCCGAATCCGAGCGCCGAGAACAGGCCGAAGCCCTGGTTGGAGGCGGGCTTCCAGTCGGTCACCGGCAGGTCCTTGGGCACCTTGCGCGCGGTCTCGAGCCACGCGATCGCCTGCCGCTCGCTACCGAGCTCGTCCACGAGCTTCAGCGGCACGCTCTGGCGGCCGCTGAACACCCGGCCGTCGGAGACCGTGGCGACCTGGGCGCCGTCCATCCCGCGCCGCTCGGCCACGAGGTTCTTGAACCAGGCATAGGTGTCGCCGACCACCGCCGCGAGGGCGGCCCGCGCCTCGGGCGAGGTCGGGGTGAAGCCCGACGGCTCGGCCTTGAGCGGCGAGGACTTCACCGACTCGACCTTCACGCCGACCTTGTCGAGCAGCCCCGACACGTCCGGATACTGGAACAGCACGCCGATCGAGCCGACGAGCGAGGTCTCGCGCGCGACGATGTGGTCGGCGGCGATCGCGGTGATGTAGGCGCCCGAAGCCGCGGTGCCGTCGACGAAGGCGACGATCGGCTTCTTCTCGGCGAGCGCCCGCAGGTTGCGGAACAGCTCCTCGGAGCCGGTGGTGGTGCCCCCGGGCGAGTTGATCGAGACCACCACGCCCTCGACGGCGGCGGATTCGCCGACCCGCTTCATCAGCTTGGCGGTGGCCTCGCTGCCGGAGATGAAGCCCGAGATCGAGATCCGGGCGATCTGCGGCTTCACCGCGCCGAACAGGCCGCCCTCGGTGCCGGCGCGGACCCGCAGGCCGACCGCGCCGACGGCGACGACGAGGCCGCCGATGCCGACCACGCGCCACACGGACAGCTTGC
>NZ_VRUX01000067.1:0-13350 GCF_008039885.1 Methylobacterium sp. WL103 | reverse complement strand
GGCGGCGACATCGCCGCCGCCGTCGAGGAGCAGACCGAGTTCACGGTCATGCTCGCCGCCGTCGGCGACAAGAAGATCGAGGTCATCAAGGAGGTCCGCGCGATCACCGGCCTCGGCCTCAAGGAAGCCAAGGACCTCGTCGAGGCGGCCCCGAAGGCCGTCAAGGAGTCCGTCACCAAGGACGAGGGCGAGAAGCTCAAGGCGCAGCTCGAGAAGGCCGGCGCCAAGGTCGAGCTCAAGTAAGTCGACGACGGGCCGCACCCGGCCCGTCACCCACGGCGGCTCTCTCGGGAGTCGGCCGTGACCGCAGCCCGCGGGTGTTCGCACCCGCGGGCTGAGGCCGCTTCAAGCGGCCGGCGAACCCTGGAACGGGTTTCGGCTTTGGACAAGCCGCTGGGAACAGTCGATTCGGGTGGCGCGGTCCGGCGGGACGCGAGCCATGGCCCGGTGCGGGAGTTCGAAAAACTTCCCCGGGCGACCAGGACGCGAAGATGGTGGAGCGAGGTCACATGGCCAATACGCTGGTCGGTCGCAAGCGCATTCGGAAGTTCTTCGGCAAGATCAAGGAAGTCGCCGAGATGCCGAACCTCATCGAGGTTCAGAAGGCGTCCTACGACCAGTTCCTGATGATGCACGAGCCCGAGGGCGGTCGCGGCGACGAGGGCCTGCAGAGCGTGTTCCGGGGCGTATTCCCGATCTCGGACTTCTCCTCGACGGCGCTGCTCGAGTTCGTGCGCTACACCTTCGAGCAGCCGAAGTACGACGTCGACGAGTGCCGCCAGCGCGGCATCACCTTCGCGGCCCCGCTGAAGGTGACCCTGCGGCTGATCGTGTTCGATGTCGATCCCGACACGGCGGCGAAGTCGGTCAAGGACATCAAGGAGCAGGACGTCTACATGGGCGACATGCCCCTGATGACGGAGAACGGCACCTTCATCGTCAACGGCACCGAGCGCGTCATCGTCTCGCAGATGCACCGCTCGCCGGGCGTGTTCTTCGACCACGACAAGGGCAAGACCCACTCGTCGGGCAAGCTGCTGTTCGCCGCCCGCATCATCCCGTATCGCGGCTCCTGGCTCGACGTCGAGTTCGACGCCAAGGACATCGTGCACGTCCGCATCGACCGGAAGCGCAAGCTGCCGGTGACGTCGCTGCTCTATGCGCTCGGCCTGTCGGGCGAGGAGATCCTGTCCACCTTCTACAACAAGGTCGTCTACGACCGGGACGGCGCCGACTGGCGCGTGCCGTTCGACGCCGAGCGGCTGAAGGGCTTCAAGGCCTCGGTCGACATGATCGACGCCGATTCCGGCGAGGTCGTGCTCGAAACCGGTAAGAAGCTGAACGCCCGCAACGCCCGCCAGATCGCCGAGAAGGGCACCAAGTTCCTCAAGGCGACCGACGAGGACCTGGTCGGCCAGTACGTCGCCGAGGACCTCGTCGACGTGAAGACCGGCGAGATCTGGGCCGAGGCCGGCGAGGAGATCTCCGAGAAGCTGCTCAAGGCGCTGGAAGAGGTCGGCGTCGCCGAGATCCCGGTGCTCGACATCGACCACGTCAACATCGGCCCCTACATCCGCAACACGTTGGCCGTGGACAAGAACTCCGCTCGCGAGGGCGCGCTGTTCGACATCTACCGCGTCATGCGCCCGGGCGAGCCGCCGACGCTGGAGACGGCGGAAGCGATGTTCCACTCGCTGTTCTTCGACAGCGAGCGCTACGACCTGTCCGCCGTCGGCCGCGTGAAGATGAACATGCGCCTTGACCTCGATGCCGAGGACACCGTCCGCACCCTCCGCAAGGAGGACATGCTGTCGGTCGTCATGGCGCTCGTGGAGCTGCGCGACGGCAAGGGCGAGATCGACGACATCGACCACCTCGGCAACCGCCGCGTCCGGTCGGTCGGCGAGCTGATGGAGAACCAGTACCGCCTCGGCCTGCTCCGCATGGAGCGCGCCATCCGCGAGCGCATGAGCCAGGTCGACATCGACACGGTGATGCCGCAGGACCTCATCAACGCGAAGCCCGCGGCGGCCGCGGTGCGCGAGTTCTTCGGCTCGTCGCAGCTGTCCCAGTTCATGGACCAGACCAACCCGCTCTCCGAGGTGACACACAAGCGCCGCCTCTCGGCGCTTGGCCCGGGCGGCCTGACCCGCGAGCGCGCCGGCTTCGAGGTGCGCGACGTGCACCCGACCCACTACGGCCGCATCTGCCCGATCGAGACGCCGGAAGGCCCGAACATCGGCCTGATCAACTCACTCGCCACCTTCGCGCGCGTGAACAAGTACGGCTTCATCGAGACCCCGTTCCGTCGGGTCAAGGACGGCGTCGTCACCAACGAGGTCTCGTACCTCTCCGCGATGGAGGAGGCGAAGTACTACGTCGCCCAGGCCAACGCGCAGATGGACGAGAACAAGAAGCTCACCGAGGAGCTGGTGGTCTGCCGCCGCGCCGGCGACGTGATCGTCGTCGGCCCCGAGCGCGTCGACCTGATGGACGTGTCGCCGAAGCAGCTCGTGTCGGTGGCCGCGGCGCTGATCCCGTTCCTCGAGAACGACGACGCCAACCGCGCGCTGATGGGCTCGAACATGCAGCGGCAGGCCGTGCCGCTGGTCCGCGCCGACGCGCCGTTCGTCGGCACCGGCATGGAGGCCGTGGTCGCCCGCGACTCGGGCGCCGCCATCGCCGCTCGCCGCTCCGGCATCGTTGATCAGGTGGACGCCACCCGTATCGTCATCCGGGCCACCGAGGAGGCCGACGCCACCAAGCCCGGCGTCGACATCTACCGCCTGCAGAAGTTCCAGCGCTCCAACCAGTCGACCTGCATCACGCAGAAGCCGCTGGTCCGCGTCGGAGAGCCGGTGAAGAAGGGCGAGATCATCGCCGACGGCCCGTCCACCGAGTTCGGCGAGCTCGCGCTCGGCCGCAACGTCCTCGTCGCGTTCATGCCGTGGAACGGGTACAACTTCGAGGACTCGATCCTGCTTTCCGAGCGGATCGTGAAGGATGACGTGTTCACCTCGATCCATATCGAGGAATTCGAGGTGATGGCCCGCGACACCAAGCTGGGTCCGGAGGAGATCACCCGCGACATCCCGAACGTCTCGGAGGAGGCACTCAAGAACCTCGACGAGGCCGGCATCGTCTACATCGGCGCCGAGGTGCATGCGGGCGACATCCTCGTCGGCAAGATCACCCCGAAGGGCGAGAGCCCGATGACGCCGGAGGAGAAACTCCTTCGCGCCATCTTCGGCGAGAAGGCGTCCGACGTGCGCGACACGTCGCTCCGGGTTCCCCCGGGCGTGACCGGCACGATCGTCGAGGTCCGGGTGTTCAACCGCCACGGCGTCGACAAGGACGAGCGCGCCCAGGCGATCGAGCGCGAGGAGATCGAGCGCCTCGCCAAGGACCGCGACGACGAGCAGGCGATCCTCGACCGCAACACCTACGCCCGCCTCTCCGGCGTGCTGATCGGCCAGGCGCCGATCGCCGGCCCGAAGGGGTTCAAGAAGGAGACCACGCTGACGCGTGAGCTCATCAACGAGTACCCGCGCTCGCAATGGTGGCAGTTCGCCGTCGTCGAGGACCGTCTCATGACCGAGATGGAGGCGATGCAGAAGCAGTACGACGAGTCGAAGAAGCGCCTCGAGCAGCGCTTCCTCGACAAGGTCGAGAAGCTGCAGCGCGGCGACGAGTTGCCCCCCGGCGTGATGAAGATGGTCAAGGTCTTCGTCGCGGTGAAGCGCAAGATCCAGCCGGGCGACAAGATGGCCGGCCGCCACGGCAACAAGGGCGTGGTCTCGCGGATCGTACCGATCGAAGACATGCCGTTCCTCGAGGACGGGACCCACGCCGACATCGTGCTCAACCCGCTCGGCGTGCCCTCGCGCATGAACGTCGGCCAGATCCTCGAGACCCACCTCGGCTGGGCCGCGGCCGGCCTCGGCCGCAAGGTCGGCAAGGCGGTCGACGCCTACCTGAAGAGCCAGGACATCGAGCCGCTGCGGGCCGAGATGCAGGCGATCTACTCCCCGTCGGAGCTGGAAGGCCTGTCGGACGAGGACATGGCCGAGGCCGCCAACAACGTGCGCCGCGGCGTGCCGATGGCGACCCCGGTGTTCAACGGCGCCAAGGAAGCCGACATCGAGACCATGCTGGAGATGGCCGGCCTCGACCGCTCGGCGCAGTCGACGCTCTATGACGGGCGCACCGGCGAGCCCTTCGACCGCAAGGTGACGATGGGCTACATCTACATGCTGAAGCTCCACCACCTCGTGGACGACAAGATCCACGCGCGCTCGATCGGCCCGTACTCGCTGGTCACCCAGCAGCCGCTCGGCGGAAAGGCGCAGTTCGGCGGGCAGCGCTTCGGCGAGATGGAGGTCTGGGCGCTGGAGGCCTACGGTGCGGCCTACACGCTGCAGGAGATGCTCACGGTGAAGTCGGACGACGTGGCCGGCCGCACCAAGGTCTACGAGGCGATCGTCCGCGGCGACGACACCTTCGAGGCCGGCATTCCCGAGAGCTTCAACGTGCTGGTGAAGGAGATGCGGTCGCTCGGTCTCAACGTCGAGCTGACCTCGTCCAAGAAGGCCGCCAACGACGCCCTCGAGCCGCCCGCCGACGCGGCCGAGTAATCGGACGCCTCGTCGAGCGAAGTGGAAGCCGGTTCGCGTGAAGACGATGCGGACCACGAAGGACACGACACCTCCCGTGCCGGCAGCGATGCCGGCACGGTTCGAGCGGGGAGGGGCGGAGCCTCCGGACGGGCCGACGGCCAGCGGCGCCCCGACGGGCGCGGCGCCGAGTTGATTTCAAGACGCGGACGGCGCCGGCGCAGGGCGCGCGTTCCCGTCAAGCAAGGAGCGGATCATGAACCAAGAGGTCATGAACCTTTTCAACCAGCAGGCTCAGCCCCAGAGCTTCGACCAGATCAAGATCTCAATCTCCAGCCCCGAAAAGATCCTCTCGTGGTCTTACGGCGAGATCAAGAAGCCCGAGACGATCAACTACCGGACGTTCAAGCCGGAGCGTGACGGCCTGTTCTGCGCCCGCATCTTCGGGCCGATCAAGGACTACGAGTGCTTGTGCGGCAAGTACAAGCGCATGAAGTACAAGGGCGTCATCTGCGAGAAGTGCGGCGTCGAGGTCACCCTCGCGCGCGTCCGGCGCGACCGCATGGGCCATATCGAGCTCGCCGCCCCCGTCGCCCACATCTGGTTCCTGAAGTCGCTGCCGAGCCGCATCGGCCTGCTGCTCGACATGCCGCTCAAGGACCTCGAGCGGATTCTCTACTTCGAGTCCTACTGCGTCATCGAGCCGGGCCTCACCCCCCTCAAGGAGCGTCAGCTCCTGTCGGAGGAGGAGTACCTGCGCGCCCAGGAGGAGTACGGCGAGGATTCGTTCACGGCGATGATCGGCGCCGAGGCGATCCGCCGGATCCTCCAGGAGCTCGACCTCGACGGCATCGCCGACGCGCTGCGCGAGGAGATCGCGACCACCACCTCCGAGCTGAAGCCCAAGAAGCTCTTGAAGCGCCTCAAGATCATCGAGGCGTTTCAGATGTCGGGCAACAAGCCCGAGTGGATGATCCTGACCGTCGTCCCCGTGATCCCGCCGGACCTGCGTCCGCTGGTTCCGCTCGACGGCGGCCGCTTCGCCACGTCGGACCTGAACGACCTCTACCGCCGCGTGATCAACCGCAACAACCGCCTCAAGCGGCTGATCGAGCTTCGCGCGCCCGACATCATCATCCGCAACGAGAAGCGGATGCTGCAGGAGGCCGTCGACGCGCTGTTCGACAACGGCCGCCGCGGCCGGGTCATCACCGGCGCCAACAAGCGTCCGCTGAAGTCGCTCGCCGACATGCTCAAGGGCAAGCAGGGCCGCTTCCGCCAGAACCTGCTCGGCAAGCGCGTCGACTACTCCGGTCGCTCGGTCATCGTGGTCGGCCCCGAGCTGAAGCTGCACCAGTGCGGCCTGCCGAAGAAGATGGCGCTCGAGCTGTTCAAGCCCTTCATCTACGCGCGCCTCGACGCCAAGGGCTTCTCGGCCACCGTCAAGCAGGCGAAGAAGCTCGTCGAGAAGGAGAAGCCCGAGGTCTGGGACATCCTCGATGAGGTGATCCGCGAGCATCCCGTGATGCTCAACCGCGCGCCGACGCTCCACCGTCTCGGCATTCAGGCGTTCGAGCCGAAGCTGATCGAGGGCAAGGCGATCCAGCTGCACCCGCTGGTCTGCGCCGCGTTCAACGCCGACTTCGACGGCGACCAGATGGCCGTGCACGTTCCCCTGAGCCTCGAGGCTCAGCTGGAGGCGCGCGTCCTGATGATGTCGACCAACAACATCCTGCACCCGGCCAACGGCCAGCCGATCATCGTGCCCTCGCAGGATATCGTGCTCGGCCTGTACTACCTCTCCATCGTCGGCGAGGGCTTGGTCGGCGCGTTCCAGCCCGACCACAAGACCAACCCGATGCAGGGCGTCTACGGCGACATGGGCGAGCTCGAGCACGCGCTCGCCGCGAAGTCCGTGAAGCTGCACTCGAAGATCAAGTGGCGCTGGAAGGGCATCGGCCCCGACGGCCAGCCGCTTACCAAGACCTACGACACCACGCCCGGCCGGGTGATCCTGTCCGGCGCGCTGCCGCTGCACGCCAAGGTGCCCTTCGACGTCGTCAACAAGCTGATGACCAAGAAGGAGATCTCGTCGATGATCGACACCGTCTACCGCCACTGCGGTCAGAAGGAGTCGGTGATCTTCTGCGATCGCATCATGGCGCTCGGCTTCAACCATGCGTTCAAGGCCGGCATCTCGTTCGGCAAGGACGACATGGTCGTGCCCGAGAACAAGTGGACCATCGTCGACACCACGCGCACGCTGGTGAAGGACTACGAGCAGCAGTACAACGACGGCCTGATCACTCAGGGCGAGAAGTACAACAAGGTGGTCGATGCCTGGGCCAAGTGCTCGGACAAGCTCGCCGCCGAGATGATGCTCCGGATCTCGACCGTCCAGAAGGATGAGGACGGCGCCGACAAGCAGATCAACTCGATCTACATGATGAGCCACTCCGGTGCGCGCGGTTCGCCGGCGCAGATGAAGCAGCTCGCCGCCATGCGTGGCCTGATGGCCAAGCCCTCGGGCGAGATCATCGAGACGCCGATCATCTCAAACTTCAAGGAAGGCCTCGACGTGCTCGAGTACTTCAACTCCACCCACGGCGCCCGCAAGGGCCTCGCGGACACGGCGTTGAAGACCGCCAACTCGGGCTACCTGACCCGTCGTCTCGTCGACGTGGCCCAGGACGCGGTCATCCGCGAGGTCGATTGCGGCACGACCAACGGCATCAAGATGCGCGCCATCATCGATGCCGGCCAAGTCGTCGCCACGCTGGCGATCCGCATCCTCGGCCGCGCCACGGCGGAGGACCTGGTCGCCCAGGACGGCACGGTCATCGTCAAGACCGGCGAGACCATCGAGGAGCGTCACCTGCCCGCCATCCAGGCGGCCGGGATCCAGGAGGTGAAGATCCGCTCGGTGCTGGTGTGCCAGACCCGTCAGGGCGTCTGCGCCACCTGCTACGGCCGGGATCTGGCCCGCGGCACGCCCGTCAACATGGGCGAGGCCGTCGGCGTCATCGCGGCGCAGTCGATCGGCGAGCCGGGCACCCAGCTCACCATGCGCACCTTCCACATCGGCGGCGCGGCGCAGATCGCGGATTCGTCCTTCATCGAGTCGAGCTTCGAAGGCACGATCAAGATCCGCAACCGCGCGATTGCTAAGAACTCGGACGGCGACCTGATCGCCACCGGCCGCAACGTGGCCGTGGTGGTCGTCGGCTCCGACGGCACGGAGCGGGCGGTGCACCGCCTGCAGTACGGCGCGCGCCTGCGCGTCGATGACGGCGACAAGGTGAAGCGCGGCCAGCGCATCGCCGAGTGGGACCCCTACACCCGTCCGATCATCACCGAGACGGACGGCGTCGTGATGTACGAGGACATGGTCGACGGCCAGTCGATCACCGAGACCACCGACGAGTCGACCGGCATCGCCAAGCGCGTCGTCATCGACTGGCGCGGCTCGGCGCGCACCTCGGACCTCAAGCCGGCGATGGTGGTCGTCGATTCCGAGGGCAAGCCGGTCAAGCTGCCGCGCGGCTCGGACGCCCGCTACTTCCTCCCGGTCGACGCCATCATCGGCTACGACCCGGGCGGCTCGGTGAAGGCCGGTGACATCCTCGCCCGCGTCTCCACCGACTCGGCCAAGACCCGCGACATCACCGGCGGTCTGCCGCGGGTGGCGGAGCTGTTCGAGGCGCGGCGCCCGAAGGACGCGGCGATCATCGCCGAGAAGTCGGGCACCATCGCCTTCGGGCGCGACTACAAGAACAAGCGCCGCTTGTCGCTGACGCCGCATGACGGCTCGGAGACGGTCGAGTACCTGATCCCGAAGGGCAAGCACATCCACCTTCAGGACGGGGACGTGGTCGAGCTCGGCGACTACATCGTCGACGGCAACCCGGCGCCGCACGACATCCTGGCGATCAAGGGCGTGGAGGAGCTTGCGGCTTACCTCGTCAACGAGATCCAGGAGGTCTACCGGCTCCAGGGCGTGTCGATCAACGACAAGCACATCGAGGTCATCGTCCGGCAGATGCTGCAGAAGGTCGAGATCACCGATGGCGGCGACTCGGACATCCTGGCGGGCGACCAGATCGACCGCACGGAGCTGACCGAGGTCAACGAGAAGCTGCTCGCCGAGGGCAAGAAGCCGGTCCAGGGCGTCCCCGTCCTGCTCGGCATCACCAAGGCCTCGCTGCAGACGAAGTCGTTCATCTCGGCGGCCTCGTTCCAGGAGACCACTCGCGTCCTCACAGAGGCGGCGGTCAACGGCAAGGTCGATCACCTCGAAGGCCTTAAGGAGAACGTCATCGTCGGCTCGCTCATTCCGGCGGGCACCGGCTCGATGGTGGCCGACATCCGCGCGGTGGCACGCCGCCGCGACAGCATGATCCTCCAGCAGAAGGCGTCCGACAGCGGCGCCCGCCCGCTGGGCGAGCTGCCCTCGGCTGCGGCCGAGTAGGCCGCAAGCGCTCCACGACATGCGAAAGGGCGGCCCGGTGGGCCGCCCTTTTCGTTTCAGGGTCGGGCGCTGCGGGCTGAAACGGAGGATTCCGCGCAAGCGGAACCATGACCTTGGCCGTTCGTTCTGAGATCATGGAACATGTCAAGTCCACAATCCTCACGACCGCCGCGCTCGTCACGGGATTGATCACGGCCGCACATGTGCTGCATCCGCGTGATCCGGCCTTCGAGACGCGTCGCGGACACTCTGTCGTCGCGATCGCCGAGGCGGCGACGGCCTGGAACGACCCGCCGGCCCGCACGGCGCCGGTGGTGGAGGCGGCCCTGGTGCGCCCAGCCTCCTTCACCCTCCTGCCGATCGCGATGACGGCGAGCCTGTCGAGCGTCGAGGATCAGGCCGAGGCGCGTCCGGTGCGCAAGGCCGAGCACGTCCACGCCCGCCGGCCGATCGCCTCCACGCCGCGCAGCCAGCCGGCGACGGCACGGGTCGCGGAGCAGGCCGCAACCCCGGTCGCCTCGACCGCACAGCCGGGCAGGGCGGCCCAGGGCGACCCGATCGGCGACCTGATGAAGGCTCTGGGCCTCAACCGCGACAGCGAAGGCTGACACCGGCCTTCAGAGCCGCCCGGGGCGGCAGCGGTGGTAGACTAGCTTGGCCGCCAAACGGGTGCGTCACGCCCGGAAACACGTCCCCGCACGCCCACGACCCGTACTTTTTGATCCGCTGCCTCTTGGCCGAAGCTTGCCTACGAGCGTCAGCTCGCTCAGCGCTTCTTTCCGAGCTCGGTCGCGATGTCCTTGATCATGCGGCCGGCCTTGCGGTGCGCCGTGGTGAGCTGGTCCTGCGTCACGCCCCAGCGCTTCATCCAGTACTCGACCGCCTTCCGCTCGGAGAGGTCGAGCCGGTCCTTGTCGATGAAGCCGCGCTTGTCCTTCAGCCCTGCCATGGTCGCCTTCGAAAGAATGTCCGCGCCGAAACCGCGCCTGGTTCAGCATAGAGCAAGCGGGCAGGGGATACGGGAGCCAAGATCGTTCGCCGATGTCGCGCAGCAGGCTGGGCATTGCGTGCGCAAAGCGTTCGCTGCCCGAATAGTACCCGAGCGCGCGATCGTCCAAACGTCTGGTGTTTCGGAAGCGAGAGACCGCGCCATCCGCGTCTCTCTCGAAGTCGGGTTCGCGTAAGAACCGCTGGGAGCGCCGCCATCGAGAAGCGCGGCCGCCCAAAACTCGTTTTCATGCACCTACGTCTCGATGTCCGACATCGAAGAACGTTGGTGCGGCCAAGAGGACTCGAACCTCCACCCCTTGCAGGACTAGCACCTCAAGCTAGCGCGTCTACCAATTCCGCCATGGCCGCATCGGCACCCGTCGGGTCCCGTTCGCTTTTCCGAAATCCGGGTCCGCTGCGGCGGCCGGCGTCTCGGGTGAGCGGCGCAGCGGATACCAGATCGATCCCGATCCGACAAGCGCTGCGGCCAAGCAATTCCGAAACGTGGCTCGGCAATTCCGCGGCAGGGTCCGGCAAATCCTCGCCGGGGCCTTGGATCAGGCCGGTTCCATGCGGCTTTCGAGGAACGGCACGGCGCCGTCGCCGATGGTGACGCCGGGGATCCGCACCGAATCCGCCTTGCGGATCAGCTCCGTGACCTCGATCGAGATGCGGTTGCCGGTCACGACGATCTGGCCGCGGGCGACGGGGTGGTCGTTGGCGAGGATCTCGACGAGGTCGGTCTCGGTCGCCTCCAGTTCGATCACCGCGCCGCGTCCCATGCGCAGCAGCATGTGCAGCGGCATGCGGCAGCGCCCGAGCACCACCGTCAGATCGACCTTGAGGTCTTCCAGAACCGCCACGCGCCCACCGCTCCCATACGCCTTGCCACCGGCACGGACCGGTGGGAGGAGAGCATTCCCGAAAGAGGGTGAAGCCTTGGTAAACGCCGCGCACCGTCTCGCGATCGCGCCCGACACGTTCCTGCCGCGGGCAGGCTCTCCGCCGGTGGCGTGGCGGATCAGCGACGCACTTGTCGGGTACGACGCGGCGGTGGCGTGGATGGAGGCCCGGGCCGACGCGATCGCGCGCGGGCTCGCGCCCGAATGCGTCTGGCTGCTGGAGCACCCGGCGCTCTACACCGCCGGCACCTCGGCCCGCGAGGCCGACCTCGTGGCGCCGGCGCGGCTGCCGGTGCACCGGACGGGGCGGGGCGGGCAGTACACCTATCACGGCCCCGGCCAGCGGGTGGCCTACGTGATGCTCGACCTCAACCGCCGCCGCACGGACCTGCGCGCCTACGTGGCCGCCCTGGAGGCCTGGATCATCGCGACCCTCGACGCCTTCAACGTCCGGGCCGAACGCCGCGAGGACCGCGTCGGCGTCTGGGTGCGGCGGCCGGAGAAGGGCCGGGAGAACGGAGACGCCGTGGAGGACAAGATCGCCGCGATCGGCATCCGCGTGCGGCGCTGGGTCAGCTTCCACGGGATCAGCCTCAACGTCGAGCCGGATCTCGCGGATTTCTCCGGCATCGTCCCCTGCGGCATCCGCGGCCACGGGGTGACGAGCCTGGCCGACCTCGGCCGCGTCGTCGCGATGCCCGAGGTCGACATGCAGCTGCGGGCCGGGTTCGAGGCGGTGTTCGGCGAAACCGTGGACGAGGCGGAGTAGCCGTCAGGGCATTCCCGGGCGCGGTGGAGGCCGGCTCGCGTGACGGGGATGCGCCCGCGCGAACCCCTCAGAAGTCGGCGTGCAGCCGGGTGGCGAAAAAGTCCGCAGGACCCCGGTCGCGGTTGTAGCCGGGGTTGATCACCCGCTGGTAGTCGAAGGTCAGGGTCACGGTCTTGGTCAGGCCGATGGCGTAGTAGGCTTCGAGCGCCCGCTCGGGGGCGTAGTTCAGGCGCCCGTCGCCGATCAGCAGGCCGAGGCCGCCGGTGGCGAAGTAGGCCTGGTGGGCCTCCGTGAGGCCGTTCACGGTGGCGCCGAGGCCGACGGTGTCGCCCGACCGGCCCCAGGCGGTCCCCTTCAGCGAGACGCCGCCCGACGCGCTCCGGTCGACGTCGGTGAAGGACAGGCTCTCGTTGCGCCCGTCCGACAGGCTGACGCGGGCGAACACGCCGAGGTCGGCCGTGACCGCCTGCTCGAGGTTGACGTAGCCGCCGGTCTTGCGCCGCGGGCGGCGGGTGGCTGCGACCGCGTCGTTGACGTCGTCGAACACCCCCGATCGCGTCAGCGCCACGACCTGCCGGTAGTTGGCGGTGTTGCCCTGGTTCGAGAAGAAGCCGATCCGCACGCGGCCCGGTTGCTCGAGCGCGGGCAGGACGTAGCGCCCCTCGAACTCGATGTTGGCGCCCTGGCGGTCGAACACCCGCGGGTCGAGCACGTCGTTCGACGGCTCCTTGGGCACCTGCGTGTAGGCGGCGCGGATTGCGAATTCGGCGCGGTTGTATTCGACGTAGACGCCTTGCGTGAAGCCGGGGAGGTTGGCCGGGAAGTCCCAGGCCGAGGCCGCCCAGAGCGACCAGTTCATGAAGTCGACGCGGGGGTCGTGGGCGTAGACGTTGCCGTCGAAGAAGTCGCCCAGCGCGAACTTGCCGGCGACCACGGTGATCCGCTCGACGTCGCGGCGGGTCGCGACCTGGTTCGGGCCGTCGGGCACGTCCTCGGTCTCGCCGCCGAGGCCGAAGGTCTGCCGCACGAAGTAGCGGTTCGAGCGCAGCTTCGGGAACGGCGCGCCGGCCTTCTGCGCCTCGCCGTTGACGAAGCCGGCGACGCCGAGCGTCCGCGACAGGCCGAAGCCCTGGCTGAATTCCGGGTTGTAGTAGAGCTCGGTGCCCTCCAGCAGCTTGAAGCCGACGAAGGCGGTCGCCGTCGTGGTCGCCTGGGCTTGGCGCGGCACCAGGCTGTTCGGGCCGAGATAGGGCGAGCGGAACCCGCTCACGCCCTGGTTGATGAAGGTGGTCTGGCCGTGGAGCGAGAAGCGGCCGGTGTCGCCGTTGTCGGGATCGTGCGGGGCCGCCTCGTCGGGCTCGGGCGGCAGCCGCAGGCCGGCCGGATACCACGACAGCCGCGCCAGCATCTGGTTCGACGTGAAAGACGCCCGGGTCGAGACCGGGCCGAGGCCGGGCACCGCGCCGAGGTCGAGGCGGCCGGTGCCGCCGAGGTCGATGTAGCGATAGTCGAGGCCGAGGGCGAGGTGCTCGGTGATCGCGTACTGGACGCCGGCCCCGAGGGTGAAGCCGAGCGTGCCCCGGTCGGTCCGCGCCGTCGCGGTGGGGC
>NZ_VRUX01000679.1:0-2107 GCF_008039885.1 Methylobacterium sp. WL103 | reverse complement strand
CCCCGGCTGCGGCCGCAGGCGAGGCGGCGGCGGCGGACAAGCCCATCGACCTCGGCCCGCTGGGCTATTGCCGCGAGAACCCGGTCGAGGCGATCTTCCTCGGCCGGCGCCGGCTCAACGAGCCAGGCGGCGAGAAGGAGACGTGGCACGTCGAGTTCGACCTTAGGGACACGCCGATCACCTACGAGGCCGGCGACTCGCTCGGCCTCTTCCCGGCCAACGCGCCGGCGCTCGCCGACGCGGTGATCGCCGAGCTCGGCGCCCGCCCCGAGCGGGTGATCGGCGGCAAGACGCTCCGCGACCGGCTGATCGCCGACTACTCGCTCGGCGCCGCCCCCGACGGTCTCTACCAGCTGCTCTCGCTGCTGACCTCGGGCGAGGCCCGCCGCAAGGCCAAGGCGCTCTCGGCCGGCGAGGACCCGGACGGCGACGCCGCCTACCTCGACGTACTCGGCGCGCTCCACAAGTTCCCCGGCGCGCGTCCCGACGCCGAGGTGTTCCTCGAATCCCTCGACGAGCTGCAGCCGCGGCTCTACTCGATCTCGTCCTCGCCGAAGATGGATGCGGGCAAAGTCTCGCTAACGGTGGACGCGGTGCGCTACAACCACCGCTCGCGCCTCCGGCTCGGCGTCGCCTCGACGCATCTCGGCGAGCGCATGCCCGAGCAGACCCGGGCCAAAATCTACCTGCAGAAGGCGCACGGCTTCGCGCTCCCCGCGGACCTTTCCACCGACGTGATCATGTGCGGCCCCGGCACCGGCATCGCCCCGTTCCGGGCCTTCCTGCGCGAGCGCGCGGCGACGCAGGCGCCGGGGCGCAACTGGCTGTTCTACGGCCACCAGCGCCAAGCGAGCGACTTCTTCTACAAGGACGAGCTCACGCAGATGCGCGACGACAAGGTGCTCACCCGCCTGTCGCTGGCCTGGTCGCGCGACGGCACCGAGAAGACCTACGTCCAGGACCGCATGCGCGAGACCGGCGCCGACCTGTGGAAGTGGCTGGAGGGCGGCGCCCACTTCTACGTCTGCGGCGACGCCAAGCGCATGGCCAAGGACGTGGAGCGCGCGATCATCGACGTGGCCGCCCAGCACGGCGGCAAGTCGCCCGACGAGGCGGTGGCCTATCTCGGCACCCTGAAGAAGGCCGGTCGCTACCAGGCCGACGTGTACTGAGCGGCGACGGTTCTTCCCTTCCCCCCTCTGCGGGGGAGGAAGACTCCGCAAATGCCCGGCCCGACTCTTGCTGCCCTCCGCCGCGCCGGCCGACGTCGAAACCACCAAGACGTCGAAACCACGAGGACCTTGCCATGACCGTGCACGTGCCGGAGCCTAAGGTCTCGAGCCAGGCTGCAGCGGTTCGGACCACCTGCCCCTATTGCGGGGTCGGCTGCGGCGTGATCGCGACGCCGGACGGGACGGGCGGCGCCGGGATCGCCGGGGACACCGCGCATCCGGCCAATTTCGGCCGCCTGTGCTCCAAGGGCTCGGCGCTCGGCGAGACGCTGGGCCTGGAGAACCGCCTGCTGCATCCGCACGTCGACGGCGTGCGGGCGTCTTGGGAATCGGCGCTGGGCACGGTCGCCGGCGCCTTCCGCCGCACGGCCGAGAAGCACGGGCCGGACGCGATCGCCTTCTACCTCTCCGGGCAATTGCTCACCGAGGATTACTACGTCGCCAACAAGCTCGCGAAGGGCTTCATCGGCACGCCGCACGTCGACACCAACTCGCGCCTGTGCATGTCGAGCGCGGTCGCCGCGCACCGCCGCGCCTTCGGCTCCGACACCGTGCCCGGCTGCTACGAGGACCTCGACGAGGCCGACGTGATCGTGCTGGTCGGCTCCAACACCGCCTGGTGCCATCCGATCCTATTCCGCCGGATGGTGGACGCGCGCACGGCGCGCGGCACCAGGCTGATCGTGGTCGACCCGCGCCGGACCGAGACCGCCGAGGAGGCCGACCTGTTCCTCGGCCTCCGGCCCGGCACCGACAGCGCCCTGTTCTCGGGGCTGCTGGTGCATCTCGACCGGGTCGGCGCCTGCGACGCCCGCTTCGTGGCCGACCACACCTCCGGCTACGACGGCGCGCTCGAGCGGGCGCGCCGTCGTAGC
>NZ_VRUX01000678.1:0-2110 GCF_008039885.1 Methylobacterium sp. WL103 | reverse complement strand
CGCGGGAGGGGCGCGGCGACACGGGCCCGCGCCTCTCGACGAACGCCCTCGGTCCCGGCATGAAGGGCGGATGACGCCCGCCTCCCTCGACATCGATGCGCTCCGAACCCGGCTGCTCGCCGGCGACCGGGCCGCGCTCGCCCGCGCGATCACGCTCGCCGAATCGAAGCGGGCCGACCACCGGGCGCTGGCGCGGGACCTGATCGACGCGGTGCTGCCGCAGACCGGCCAAGCGATCCGCGTCGGCATCACCGGCGTGCCCGGCGTCGGCAAGTCGACGACGATCGACGCGCTGGGTGCCAACCTCACGGCCGCCGGCCACAAGGTGGCGGTGCTGGCGGTCGACCCGTCCTCGACGCGCACCGGCGGCTCGATCCTCGGCGACAAGACCCGGATGGCGCGTCTCGCGCTGGATCCCAACGCCTTCATCCGGCCCTCGCCCTCGTCGGGCACGCTCGGCGGCGTCGCCGCCAAGACCCGCGAGACCATGCTGCTCTGCGAGGCGGCCGGCTTCGACGTGATCCTGGTGGAGACGGTGGGCGTCGGCCAGTCCGAGACCGCGGTGGCGGACCTGACCGACTTCTTCCTCGTGCTGATGCTGCCCGGCGCCGGCGACGAGCTTCAGGGCATCAAGAAGGGCATCCTCGAACTCGCCGACATGATCGCGGTCAACAAGGCCGACGACGGCGAGGCCGAGCGGCGGGCGAACGCCGCAGCCGGCGAGTACCGCGCCGCGCTCCACATCCTCACCCCGGCCTCCGCCACCTGGACGCCGCCCGTGGTCACCATCTCGGGCTTCCACAACCTGCGCCTCGACGCGATGTGGGACCGGGTCGTCGACCATCGCCAGAAGCTCACTGCCACCGGCGAGATCGCGAAGAAGCGCCGGGAGCAGGATGTGAAGTGGATGTGGGCCCTCGTTCACGAACGCCTGCACCAGCGCCTCGTCGGCACGTCGGAGGTGCGCAAGGCGACCGCCGAGGCGGAAGGCCGCGTGGCGAAGGGCGAAGCCTCTCCGGCTGCGGGCGCCGCAATCATCGCCGAGCTGATCGGGCTTTGAGCCCAACAGCTTTGAGCGAAGCGCCGGTTCTCCTGATCACCGGGTTCGGCCCGTTTCCCGGCATGCCGCGCAACCCGAGCGCGGCGCTCGCCCGCCGTCTCGAACGGTCGAGCCGCCTCAGGCTCGCCCTCGCCCTCGGCCGCGCTCTGCGGGTGCGGGTGCTGGACACCACCTACGACGCGGTCGGCACGCAGCTGGTCCCGGAGCTGACGCAGGCACCCGCGGCGGTGCTGATGCTCGGCGTCGCCTCGCGGGCCAAGCGCATCCGCGTGGAGGCGCGGGCCTGCAACCGGGCGAGCCGGTTCTACCCGGATGCGTCGGGGCGCCCGTCCGCCAGCCTCACCCTCGATCCGGCCGGGCCGGCGGCGCGTCATGCCGTCGTCGCGCCCCAGGCCCTGGCGATCCTGCGCCGTCACGGGCTGGCGGTGGTCGGCTCGCGCGACGCCGGGCGTTACCTGTGCAACGCTAGCTACTTCCGCGCCCTGGCCGAGCCGTGCCCGGTGCTGTTCGTCCACATCCCCCCGGTGTCCTCGGTGAAGCGGCCCCGCGACGCGGTGCGCTCGCGGCGCGGCCGTCTCGATCCCGCGGCGCAGGCGCAGGCGTTGACCGAGGTGGCGCTGTTCCTCTGTGTTCGAGGACGGGCGGCCGCGCGGACGCGCTGATGCCGCCCGACACAGGCATATGCATCCACCGCGTCGCTCACCCCAGATCCTGCAGGTGGCGCGCGGCGATCACCGAGGCGGCGGTGCGGTTCTCGACGCCGAGCTTGGCGTAGATGCCCTCCAGGTGCTTCGTCACCGTACGCGGGCTCAAGCCTAAGATCTCGCCGATGTCGCGGCTCGACTTGCCACGCGAGAGCCAGAGCAGCACCTCCGCCTCGCGGCCGGTGACGCGGAGCCGGTCGCGCAGGCGTTCGAGGCCGGCGGCGGTGTCGTCGCGCGAGAGCCGGAGCAGGATCTCCTCGCCGGTCCGGCCGATGAAGCTGAGCACGTGGGCGCGGCCCTCGCGGTCGCGCAGACTCAAGGGGGCCGCCGCGCCGCCCTCCAGGGC
>NZ_VRUX01000677.1:0-2112 GCF_008039885.1 Methylobacterium sp. WL103 | reverse complement strand
GCTCCTTGCCGCCGCCCATCGCGCCGAAACGCCCGGCCGCGGCCAAGAAGGACGCGGCCTCGCCGTTCGGCGCGATGGGCGGCGGCAAGGAGCCGATCAAGATCGACGCCGACCGCCTCGACGTGTTCGACCGCGAGAGCAAGGCGATCTTCGCCGGCAACGTCGTGGCCGTGCAGGGCGACAGCACCATCCGCTGCTCGACGATGACGGTCCACTACAAGCGCGGCAAGGACAAGGACGCCGCCAAGAAGGATGCGGGCGCCGAGGCCGAGGAGAAGCCGAAAGACGCCGCCGGCATGGGCGAGAACGGCATCCAGAAGGTGGATTGCGCCGGCCCGGTCACGGTGGTGCAGAAGGACCAGGTCGCCACCGGCGACAGCGCGGTGTTCGACCAGGCCGCCAAGCGCATCGTGCTCACCGGCAACGTCGTGCTGAGCCAGTGCCAGAACGTCACCCGCGGCCAGCGCCTCGTCTACGACATGAACACCGGCCGGGCGAACATGGACCCGGTGCCCGGCGGCCGCGTCTCGGCCCTGTTCGTGCCGGGCGAGAAGTCCGACGCGAACAAGTCCGCCAAGGGCTGCCCCCAGCCGGCCGGCATCGCCAAAACTGCGCCGAAGCCGGCGGAGGCCGTCAAGGCGGACGCCGCCAAGGCAGACGCAGCCAAAGGCGAGGCCAAGACCCGGGCCCAGGCCAATTGAGCGGTTCGCTCGGCGTCTCCGGCGGACAGGCCCTCTCCCCGCACCGATCCGAGACCGCGAGCCCGCGCCCGTCCTGGCTCGGGCGGGTGCTCGGCCGCGCTAGGCCCGATGCCGTCCCGGCCGAGGTCGAGGGCGGCCCCGGCATCCTCCACGTCCGCGGCCTGCGCAAGAGCTACGGCGCGCGCACGGTGGTGCACGAGGCCGGGCTCACGGTGCGGACCGGCGAGGCGGTCGGGCTGCTCGGGCCGAACGGCGCCGGCAAGACCACGATCTTCTACATGATCACCGGGCTGGTGGCGGCCGACCGTGGCCACATCACCCTCGACGGCCTGCCGATCACCCACCTGCCGATGTACCAGCGCGCGCGCCTCGGCATCGGCTACCTGCCCCAGGAAGCCTCGATCTTCCGCGGCCTCACGGTCGAGGACAACATCCGCGCCGTGCTCGAGGTCGCGGAACCCGACCGCAAGGCGCGGGCGAAAAAGCTCGATTCGCTGCTGGAAGAGTTCGATATCGCGCGGCTGCGCAAATCCCCGTCGATCGCGCTGTCCGGCGGCGAGCGCCGCCGCTGCGAGATCGCCCGGGCGCTGGCCTCGTCGCCGACTTTCATGCTCCTCGACGAGCCCTTCGCCGGCATCGACCCGATCGCGGTCGGCGACATCCAGGACCTGGTCAAGCACCTCAAGCAGCGCGGCATCGGCGTGCTGATCACCGACCACAACGTCCGCGAGACGCTGGGCCTGATCGACCGCGCCTACATCGCCCATTCCGGCCGCATCCTCACCGAGGGCACCCCGGAGGAGATCGTCGCCAACGCCGACGCGCGGCGACTGTATCTCGGCGAGGATTTCCGGCTTTAGGCGCGGGCCCGGCCGGGATCGGTGTCGCGAGCGGAGGACGGCCCGGCGTGGATCTGCGACGGTCCGTTTCCGGGCGGAGCCGGCAGCAGCGGATACCGCCGTCGCGCCGGCTCACGCAGCTTCCCGGACGGGGGCAGGCGCGGGGAAGGGTCTGATACCAATCGGTGTTGATCATCACCGATGAGTCCAGTCGCGCAGTCCGAGAGACATGATTTTCCATGGCTGCTCGGTCAGCCTGTTCCAGGCATTGCAGCAGCGATCGACGATGTCGTCGCAGGATGTGAAGATCCGGTCTCCGAGCCAGTTGTCGCGCAGGAATTGCCAGACGTTCTCGACCGGGTTGAGTTCTGGGGCCCGGGCCGGGAGTGGCAACAGGGTGATGTTGTCGGGAACGACGAGGTCCTCGGCGCTGTGCCACCCGGCTCCGTCGAGCATCAGCACGGCATGGGCACCGAGATCGACGGCGAGGCTGATCTCTTCGAGGTGCGCGGTCATCGCTGATGCGTTGCACCGTGGCAAGACGAGGCCGGCGCCCTTGCCCTTCTCGGGGC
>NZ_VRUX01000676.1:0-2116 GCF_008039885.1 Methylobacterium sp. WL103 | reverse complement strand
CGCGCAGGCAGCGTGCGCCTCAGCTTCCATCCCGGCCCGTTCTGCGTGATCGCCTCGCGCAACCCGGCGGCGTCCGAGAACGGCATCGCCGAGTTCGAGTACCACGCCGAGCTGATGGCGCTGCTGGGCTACGGCGACGGCTGGCACCCGCACGGCGCGCACATCAACATCCATGTCGGCGCACGCGATCCCGGCACCGAGGGCTTCCGCGCCGCGCTGCCGCGCCTGTCGCAGACGGCGCGCGACCTCATCACCGTCGAGAACGACGAGAACGCCTTCGGGCTCGATGCGGTGCTGGCGCTCGCCGACAGCGTGCCGGTGGTGCTCGACCTGCATCATCACTGGGTCGAGAGCCGGGGCGAGTACATCGCGCCGGAGGACCCGCGCGTCGCGCGGGTGCGCGAGTCCTGGCGCGGGGTGCGGCCGGTGGCGCATGTCAGCGTCTCGCGCGAGACGGTGCTGCCGGAGCACGATCCCGACGCGCTGCCCGACTTCGTGGTGCTCAACGAGGCCGGCCATTCCTGGCGCGACCTCGCCGCCCATTCCGACATGATGTGGAACCGCGCCCTCAACGCCCTGGTCGCGCGCCACCTGGCGTGGGCCGATTTCGAGATCGAGGCGAAGTCCAAGAACCTCGCCTCCGACGCCCTGTCGGTGGAACTCCGCCGCGAAGGCGCCGCCGCATTCCCTTCCTAGGCCCGCTGGCGTACCGATCGGGGGCGGCGAAGTCGGGCGCGGCAGCCGGCCCCCCAAAGGCCGTACGTCGCGTTCCCGACGCGCATGTTCGAGACGATGCCCGCGCCGAAGGCGGGCCGACGGGATGCGAGATGCGGGATCTAAGTCCGGAGGACGCGCAGGCCGTCGACAGGTTGGCGTTCCACCTGCTGCGGGAGGCCTATTGCGACCTCGCCGGCGTGATGATGCGCGCGAACGCCGAGGCCGCCCGCACCGTGCTCGGCACCATCGAGCAGCGCCTCACCGACACCCTCGGCCGCTTCCACTCCGAGACGGCGGAGGGCGCCGCCTCGACGGCCATCGTGATCGCGGTCGGCGACAGGATCGGCGACGTGATGGACGAGGCCCAGAACCGGACCGGCGCCGGCGCCTCCGCCCTGAGGCGGGCGGCCGACCCACGAAGCTGAGGACGCGCGGATGTGGAAGCGTGGTCGCGTCCGACGCGGCGGCTACGCCGACGGTCCGATCCATCGCGACGACGCGATCACAAGAAAGCCCGGCGCGGATGTCTCCGGCCGGGCCAAGGTGATCTCGGGTCTCCTGCCTGAACCGATCAGGACCGGCCGTCATCCACCAGATGGGGGATCGCTGGCGCGCCAGCGCAGCAACGCCCGGCCGCCGTAGGGCAGCGCAAGGCGGCGAGATCGATCAGGGGAAGGACTTGAAAGGGTGATGGCTCCCCGAGCAGGACTCGAACCTGCGACAAGGCGATTAACAGTCGCCTGCTCTACCAACTGAGCTATCGGGGATCACGGGGGGTGCTCTACACAGCGCCGTTGCGGGGCGCAAGGGCCTCGGGCGGATGTTTCGCATTTCGCGGGCGGCGCGCAGGGCGGCTCGGGGGAACCCACGGCGGCGGCGTTGCGCCCGGGCCACACGGGTCCGTGCCGGGGAGGGCGCCAGACCGCGGAACGCGGGCGGACAGCCGCTCGCGGCGCGCGAGACGCATGGCGCAGGCGGTGGATCGCGAAGGGAAGGATCGATCGGGAAACGACGGTCGCGGGGACGTGCGATGGAGGCCTCGCCCGGAATCGAACCGGGGTGCAAGGATTTGCAGTCCTCTGCGTAACCACTCCGCCACGAGGCCTCGTCGCTCCGGCGCCGCCGTCGAAACGGGGCGCCCGCAAGATCCCGTGCCGGGCGGCCGGCGCGGGGTGAGGGGTCTCTAGCAGACGAGGCGGGCGCTGAGCAACGCCCGCGAGGCGGTATCTCAGGGCAATCGCTCGAAAGCCCTGGCCTTGGTTTCTGACGCCCTCGATCGCTGGCGATCGACAGCTCGCGAACCTCAGGCCTGCCACACCCGCGGCAGCGGGACGCCGCGGTAGCGCACGAGCAGGCGGGCGGCGAGGGCGCGCAGCGGCCCGAGGTCGGCGGCGAGCAG
>NZ_VRUX01000675.1:0-2118 GCF_008039885.1 Methylobacterium sp. WL103 | reverse complement strand
CGCTCCGCCGCCGCGCGGTCCACCGGCTCGAGGCCCAGCGCGATGTTCTCGGCCACCGTCCCGTCCACCAGGAACACGTCCTGGGGCACGTAGCCGATCCGGTTCTGCCAGGCGGGCAGGGTGTCCGCGTCGAGGGGCGTGCCGTCGACGGTGATGCGGCCCGCATCCGGTGTCAGGATGCCGAGGACGAGGCCGACGAGGGTCGACTTGCCCGATCCGGTGCGCCCGACGAGGCCGACGGTGGTGTTGGCCCGGATCGTCAGGCTCACCTCGGCCAGCGCCGGCCGGCCGGGCGCGTAGGCGAAGCCGACGCCCTCCAGGCGGATCGCGTCGCAGAACGGCAGCCGGGCGAGAGTCCGCGGCGGGCTCTCGGTCTCGCCGGCGAGGTCGTCGACGATGACGCGCACCGCCGGCAGGTAGAAGCGCAGCAGCGCCAGCGAGTTGAAGATGTTCTGGAAGGCCGGCAGCATCCGGTATCCGGCGAAGGCGAACAGCCCGAGCAGCGGCAGGATGCCGGCGGTGTCGAGCCCCTGGGCCAGCGCGAACAGAACCACCACGATGACGCCGCCGAAGGCCAGCGCCTCGATGACGAAGCGCGGCATCTGCCCGGTCAGCAGACTCTCGGCGGTGGCCTTCGCGTAGGCGCGGGCGGGGGTGTCGAACTTGCCGGCGAAGGTCTCCGCCCGGCCGTAGAGCTTGAGTTCGGTGAGCGCGCCCAGCGTCTCCTGCACCACGCGGTAGCGCTGCGCGTTGTCGCCGACCGAGCGCGCGCCGAGCGAGGCGAGGCGCGCACGCATCACCACGTAGATGCCGACGTAGAGCCCGCCGAAGCCGCCGCCGAGGATCAGCGCGAGGCGCGGCGCGTAGACCAGCAGGAAGGCGATGACGGCGAGCGCCGAGATCGCGCGGGACGCGATGACGGTCGCCGGCGTCAGCACGCCGATGACCAGCCGGTCGGTCTCCGAGAGCACGTTCTTGGCGAGCTCCGCGCTGTTCCCCTGCGTGAAGAACAAGCGTTCACGCGCGAGGTAGCGGAACAGCAGACGCCGGGCGAAGCCGTAGCCGGTGAGATGCGTGAACAGGAGCTGGGCGTAGGTCAGCGCGGCGTTGACCACGGCGGTGACGAGGATCGCGAGCAGCGCCGCCAGGCCCGCGGCGATGAGGAAGCTGCGGTCGTCGGCCAGCCCCAGCGTATCGCGGATGTGGGCGAGGTAGGGCAGGCGGGTGGCGGCCGCGGGATCGCCGACCAGCGTCAGGAACGGGATCACCGAGGCGACGCCGACCACTTCGAGCAGGCCCGCGCCGGTGAGGCCGAGCGCGATCAGCGCCAGCCGCCGCCGGTCGCGCGCCCGCATGGCGCGGACGAGGTCGATCAGCGCGCGCAAGGGTGCGTCCTCGGGATCGGCAGAACGCGACTCTCTTTTCCCCCCCTGCGGGGTAGGGAGGGAAGGGCGCCCGGCGCGGATCTCTCTGTGAAGCGCTCTCTCATGTGGGCCGAGCGCATAGAGGCCCGGCGCCATGCTGTCCACGCGGGCGGGCGCGGCCGCGAAGCCCTGCCCGCCCCGTCAGGCCTTCAGGCGACCTTCTTCAGCGAGCCGAGGTCCACGTCGCCGTTCTGGCTGGTGAAGCTGAGAGACTTGCTGCCGCCGTCCTGCTGCGAGACGCCGCCGATCTTGTGGTCGCCGCTGTCGTAGGTGGTGGTCTTGCCGTCCTGCTCGATCAGCAGGCGGTGCTTCTCGGGGAAGAAGGCGTACTTCATTCCGTTCTGCGACCCGCTGGTCGAGGGCTTGCCGAGGTCCTCCGGCCACCAGGGCTCCATGCCCTTCATCGGCTTCATGGGTTCCATCGGCTTCATCGGTTCCATCGGCTTCATGGGCTCCATCCGGGGCAGGCTCCTTCGTGGTCTGTCTCTCGCCATGACGCGGCAGGCCGGGATCGGTTGCATCGCACCCCACCGATCCAGGCGAGGATCGTGCCGCGCCGACCCCGGGGGCGTCGGCTCAGAACGCCCGCATCTCGCGGATCTGCCCGTCGAAGCCGACGTGCAGCGCGCGCTCGCGCCCGTCTTGGCCCTTGGCGGCGACCTCGAGGTGGCGCGGGCCGCGGCCGGTGACGCGC
>NZ_VRUX01000674.1:0-2123 GCF_008039885.1 Methylobacterium sp. WL103 | reverse complement strand
GCGCCGGCGGCGCCGGCGACGGCGCTGGCCGTCGCCCTCATCCGATTTCTCCGAACGCTCGGCTCCAACCTCGCGACCGTCGTCGGCCTCGTCGCCCTCGGCGTCGGTCTCGCCCAAGACCTCCGGGCCGGCGGCGTCCTCGAGGGTTTCGTCCTCGATCTCCTCGAAGGTGTCGTCCTCCTCGATCTCGGAGGTCGGCGAGATCGCGGTGGCGCGGATTCCGGTGATCGGACCCTCGGCGCGCTGGGCCGGCTCGCCGCGATCCAGCTGGTAGGCGGTGGTGGCCCCCAGCCGCTCGTCGGCGGCGATGGTCACGGTGACGCCGAAGCGCATCTCGAGCTCGTGCAGGTGCCCGCGCTTCTGGTTGAGGATGTACAGCGCCACCTCGGTGCGGGTGCGCAGGATCAGGTTGTGGCTCGCCGACTTGAGCAGCGCCTCCTCGATCGCCCGCAGGATGTGCAGCGCGACCGATGCGGTGGCGCGCACGAAGCCGGAGCCGCCGCAATGCACGCACGGCACCGACGAGGATTCGAGCACGCCGGTGCGGATGCGCTGGCGGCTCATCTCCATCAGGCCGAAGGGCGAAATGCGGCCGACCTGGATGCGGGCGCGGTCGTTCTTCAGGCAGTCGTTGAGCTTCTTCTCGACGGCGCGGTTGTTGCGCTTCTCCTCCATGTCGATGAAGTCGATCACCACGAGGCCGGCGAGGTCGCGCAGGCGTAGCTGGCGGGCGACCTCCTCGGCCGCCTCCATGTTGGTGCGAAGCGCCGTGTCCTCGATGTCGTGCTCGCGGGTCGAGCGACCGGAGTTCACGTCGATCGAGACCAGGGCCTCGGTCGGGTTGATCACGAGATAGCCGCCGGACTTCAGCGTCACGTGGGTCGAGAACATCGCGTCGAGCTGCTGCTCGACGCCGTGGCGGGCGAAAATCGGCGTTGCGTCGCGGTAGGGCTTCACCACCTTTGCGGATTGCGGCATCAGCATGCGCATGAAGTCGCGCGCCTCGGCATAGGCCGCCTCACCCGAGACCAGCACCTCGTCGAGGTCCTTGTTGTAGAGGTCGCGGATCGCGCGCTTGATCAGCGAGCCCTCCTCGTAGACCAGAGCGGGCGCGGTCGAGGACAGGGTCAGCGCGCGCACGCTCTCCCACAGACGCATCAGGTATTCGAAGTCGCGCTTGATCTCCGGCATCGTGCGCGAGGCGCCGGCCGTGCGCAGGATCACGCCCATGCCGTCGGGCACCTCCAGCGCCTGGGCGGTCTCCTTGAGGCGCTTGCGGTCGGCGGCCGAGGTGATCTTGCGGGAGATCCCGCCGCCGCGGCCGGTGTTCGGCATCAGCACCGAGTAACGGCCGGCGAGCGACAGATAGGTGGTGAGCGCCGCGCCCTTGGTGCCGCGCTCTTCCTTGACGACCTGGACCAGGATGATCTGGCGGCGCTTGATCACCTCCTGGATCTTGTAGTGGCGGCGGTGGCTGCGCGGACGCTCGGGCAGCTCGCCGAGCGCGTCGCCGTTGCCGCCGACCTGCGAGATCTTCGGCTCGGCGTCGGGATCCTCGTCGCCCTCGTCCTCGTCGGACTCCTCGTCGTCGCCGTCCTCTTCGTCCTCGTCGTCGGAATCGTCGTCCTCGTCCTCGTCTTCATCCTCGTCGGATTCGTCCTCGGACGCCGTCGGCGCCTCGGCGACGGTCAGTCCCTGGGCCACGGCGACGATCGCCTCAGGGCGCGGGGCGTCGTCGGCGGTCTCCCCGTCCTGGGCCTCGTGCTCATGCGCCTCGCCGGCAGGCTCGTCGGCATCCGGCTCGGGCAAGACGGCGGAGGCGTCGCTGCCCGGCGCGATCGCGCCCTCGGGCCGGTCCTCGTCCACATGCGCCTCGGCGACGTGATCGTCGCCGGCATGGGCTTCGTGGGCATGGGCTTTGTGGGCATGGGCCTCAGCGGCCTGCGTGTCGTGGGACTGCGCGTCGTGATGCGCCTCGCCGGCCGGGGCATCATGCCCGTCCGCACGGGCGGCCTCGTGCGACGCGTCATGCTCCTGCGCGACGTCCTCGGCGCTCACGGTCTCGTCGAGCTTGGCGGCGGAGGCCTCGGCCCGGCGCCCGCGGACGCGGCGGCCGTTGCTGC
>NZ_VRUX01000673.1:0-2127 GCF_008039885.1 Methylobacterium sp. WL103 | reverse complement strand
GGGCCGGCGCGCGCACCTGCTCGAGGCGCCGCTGCCGCTCTTCGCCTTCCACGCCGACGACGGGCTCTTCCGCAACGAGCCGGCCGTGGCGCTGCCGGCCATGCCGGCCTCCGAGCAGGTAGCGGAGGATTATTCCGCCACCGGGCTCTCGCTCAAAGGCCATCCGGTCGCGTTCTTCCGGGCTCGACTCGCCCGGATCGGCGCGATCCCGGCGCGCGAGCACCACGATCCGAGCTTTCCCCAGAACGGCCGCGTCACCGTGGCCGGGCTGGTGCTGACCCGCCAGCGTCCCGGAACCGCCAAGGGCGTCGTGTTCCTGACGCTCGAGGACGAGACCGGCATCGCCAACGTCATCGTCTGGAAGACGGTGTTCGAGGCCAACCGTCGCGCCGCGATGAACGCACGCTTCCTGGCGGTGCAGGGCCGGGTGCAGCGGGCCGAGGGCGTCGTCCACCTCGTCGCCGAGCGGTTCCGCGACCTGACGGAGGAGCTGCGCGCGCTGCGCGAAGGCGGCGTCCGCTTGCCGCCCGAGACCAACGACTTCGGCGCCCCCGTCGATCGCCGGACCTATCGCAGCCGGGACTTCCATTGAGCAGGACGCCGAACCTGTAAAGTCAGGAGCTTGGACAGCCACGAGCCTCGACAGCGGATCGGCCACTTGTATGGTGCGGCCATGCTCCGCTTCGCCCTCGCCTGCCTCCTGCTGATTCCCGTCGCCGCCCGCGCGGACGAATGCGACGGCCTCGCTCAGAGGATCGCCGCCACCACCGGCGGCAAGGTCGGGCGCCGCGCCGGCCCCAGCATCGACATCAGGGTGCCGGGCTCGATCAAGCTCGACCTGACCTGCCGGGCCGAGCCGATCGTCCAGGCGAGTTCCGGCGAGACGACGCCGTCCGCGACCTTCTTCCGCGACCTCGCCATCGCCTCGGAACTGCTCGTCGGCGAGCCGGCCGGCACGGTCGAGGCCGTCATCGCCAAGGCGCACGCCACCGCACTCTCCGAGCGGCGCAAGTCGTTCATCCAGCAGAACGGATGGTCGGCGAGCTGCTACACCGACAGCACCGGCTCGATCCGCACCCTCTGCTCGATCGGCCGCATCCCGCCGGGGTGAGGCGCCCCCGGCGAGCCGGAACCGCCCGTTTTGCTCAGTACTCGATGATGTCTTCCAGCGCGTAGTGCTTCACCGTCTTGCGGTTGGCGATCAGCTCCTCGACCGTCGGCTCGCCGCGCAGCGCGCGGCCGATGGCAAGCTTCGTCGCCTCGTAGTTGGTGCGGTAGAGGTCCTTGCGGTCGAGGTTCTCGTCCTCCGAGCACCGGACGTCGAGCCAGATCATGATGATCATGCACAGCTCGTCGAGGCCGTCCTTGGGCAGGATGCCTTCGATGATGCAATCCACGATGGCGTCCCCGGTGGCCGCCTGAACCACGCCACCGAGAAGCTCGGCATACTCGGCCGTGTGGATCGTGACCTTGGTGGTCATCATCGTGGCCGGGCGCACGAGCTGATTGAGGTCGCGCACCACGAACATCCGCGTGTGGCCCTGCACCTGGCCCATCATGCCGGCGAAGGCTTGGCCGACGGGGCCGCGCGTCGAGCCGATCAGAACCTCGGGCATCGCGTCGGTGTATTGCCCCTCGGCGGCGAGCACGGTCGCCTCGCCCGTGCGGAACCAGATCTCGGACATGTCTCTCGGCCTCGGAAGCGGCGCCCAGGAAACGGCGCGGTCGGCCGCGCAGACATCATCCCCGGCCGCCTTCGTCAACCGTTGGTCCGGACGACAAAGGCGGACGGCGGCCCTGGCCTCCGCAGGCGCGATCGGTCATGCAGGGGGCGACCGAACGGGAATGAACGACGATGAGCGATCCGGACCAAGGACCGGGCCGGGGGCCGGCCAGCGAGCGCGGCTGGAGCCTGTCGGCGGCGCCAGCCGGCGATGGGGTGCGCCTGGAACTCGGGCTGCCCGACGTCGGAGGCAAGCCCATCACCGCCATCCTCGCCCTCAGCCGGTCCGAGGCCGAGAGACATGTCCGAGATCTGGTTCCGCACGGGCGAGGCGACCGTGCTCGCCGCCGAGGGGCAATACACCGACGCGATGCCCGAGGTTCTGATCGGCTCGACGCGCGGCC
>NZ_VRUX01000672.1:0-2130 GCF_008039885.1 Methylobacterium sp. WL103 | reverse complement strand
GCCTGGAGCAACAACGCCTGCGTCCGGCTCGGGCGGCGGAGCGCCGCGGGCCGCTCGGTGCGCAGCGCGTCGGCGTTGATCTGCGCGATGCTCTCGCGCTCGGCCGAGGGCAGGTCGGTCTTGGGCCCGGTGCCCTCGTAGGTCGGGAAGGCGTAGGCGACCGAGCCCTCGGCGGCGGTCCAGACCCCGCCCTCGACGCCGGGCGACCGGGCGAGCGCCACGCTCACCGCGTCGGCGAGGTCGGCGCGAAGGCTGGCGTCGACGATCCGCGTCGAGGCCATCGCGCCGGTGACGAAGGCGGTGCGATCGACGATCTCGCGGCAGGCGCGGGCGACCGCGACCTCGGCCTGGCCGACCTGCACGTCGGCCGACTGACTGTAGAACGCGAACAGCAGGTAGCCGGTGGCCGCGGCGGAGGCGAGGAGCAGCAGCCAGAGCGCGAGCAGCCGCGCCCGCAGCGAGCGCGGGATCACCGGCCGCGCCATCGCCGGCCTTGCTCGAAGCGGATCTCGCGCACCGGGCGTCGTCGCCCCCCTCAACGGCCGGGCGCCACCGCCTCGGATGCTGCCGGTCGTCGCATGTTCCGCCCGGCCGACCAAGCGGACGGAACGCCTTGCGATGTTCGGTCCCCAGCGCGCCGCTCTCGCTTGACCGCCCCGGCGGTTTTCGACAGGGTCCGCGGCGCTGCAATCCGCGGTTCCGGCGAGGGCCGCCGCACTGGACGATCCGCAAAAGCTCCCGATGGCGTCAGGCGACGAGACGGCTCCCGAGACGGCTCCCTGGCCCTTCACGATCTGCCGCGAGGACGAGCCGGTGCCGGCAGCCCTGCGCGGCGCCGTCGCCGGGATCGGCAACTTCGACGGGGTCCATCGCGGGCATCGCGAACTGGTGGCCGCAGTGCGCGGAGCCGCCGCCGAGACCGGCGCGCCCTCGGCGATCCTCACCTTCGAGCCGCATCCGCGCGCCTACTTCGCCCCCGACAAGCCGATGTTCCGCCTCACCGGCGTCGCCGCCCGCGAGATCGTCTTCCGCCGGCTCGGCCTCGACGGGGTGATCGTGCGCCGGTTCGACGCGGGACTCGCCGGCACCGGCGCGCGCGACTTCGTGGAGCGGCTGCTGCGCGACGACCTCGGCCTCACCGGCGTCGTCGTCGGGCACGACTTCCACTTCGGGCGCGGACGCGAGGGCACGCCGGCGACGCTCGCGGCACTCTGCGCCGAGATCGACCTGTCCTGCCGCGTCGTGGCACCGGTGGCGCACGGCGGCGAGGCCGAGCCGGTCTCGTCGAGCGCGATCAGGCGGGCGCTGGCGGAGGGCGACGTGGCCCGTGCCAACGCGCTGCTCGGCTACCGCTGGTTCGTGCTCGCCGCCGTGCGGCACGGCGACAAACGCGGGCGCACGCTGGGTTACCCGACAGCCAACCTCGCCCTCACCGAGTGCGCGCTCGCCCACGGCATCTACGCGGTGCGCGTGCGCTTGCCCGACGGCACGATGCGCGACGGCGTGGCGAGCTACGGTCGCCGCCCGACCTTCGACGACGGCGCGCCGCTCCTGGAAGTGAACCTGTTCGGCTTCTCGGGCGACCTCTACGGGCAGGAGATCGCGGTCGAACTCGTGGGCTTCATCCGCGGCGAGGAGCGGTTCTCGAGCGCCGAGGCGCTGATCGCCCGGATGGACGTCGATTCGGCCGAGGCGCGCACGATGCTCGCCGCCGACCGGACGCCGTCGATGCTCGGCTGAGCCGCCCTCAGGGCGCGGCGGCCAATGCCAGGGCCGCGTGCCGCAAATCCTTCGCGTCGTGGCCGCCGCTGACGGCGTAGGCCGAGTCGCCGGTGGTCCAGGCGAGCGTCGCGCCGTCGCCGGCATCCTCTACATCGGTGGCGAGCCCGGCCGCCTGCACGAGGCCGGACGAGCGGCGCCGGGTCGCGAACAGCGAGACCTGTCTCTTATACAAATCTCACGCTGACGACGACTCCTTACGTGAACATCTCGGTGCTCGACGTATCAAAAAAAAAAAAAAACAAGTTCACATTGCAGTTATGGGAGGCGATAGACAAGGAAGTGGTGGCGGGCTGGTGAAGGTGGATGGAGTAGTCGGAGTAGGGCAGGCCGCGGGTGCGCGGGTCGCGG
>NZ_VRUX01000671.1:0-2150 GCF_008039885.1 Methylobacterium sp. WL103 | reverse complement strand
CCTCGGCCGCCGCCCGCATCCGCCAGGCGCTGATCGACCTCGCCGCCCGCGGCGCCGCGCTCCTGGTGATCAGCCAGGACCTCGACGAGCTGTTCGAGATCGCGAGCCGGGTCGCGGTGCTGCATGCCGGAACGCTCTCGGCCCCGGTGCCCGTCGGCGAGACCACACGCGAGGCGGTGGGGCTGCTGATGGGCGGATCGGAGGCCGCGCATGTCTAGCGCCGCATCCGTTCGCTCATCCGCGGTCGCCGCGAAGTCGTTCGACGCGCGGCGCGGCCCCCTCTCCCGTTCGGGAGAGGGTTGGGGTGAGGGGTTCAGGTCTTTCCGGATGGGTCGCACCCCTCACTCTGGCCCTCTCCCGGACGGGCGAGGGGACCCGCGCATCCCCTCGCCCCGCCTGCGGGGAGAGGGCCGCGACGACCTCGTCGTCGCGGCGACGCGGCAGCCGACGGTGAGGGGGCTTCGACGGAGGTGCCTCATCCGGCACCACCCCCTCACCGCCGCTTCGGCTTCGCCTGCGCTTCCCGGCTGCACGACAAGGTGCAGCCGGGCCTCTCCCCGCACGCGGGGAGAGGGGGGTCGCACCGTGCACTCCGAATCCCTGGCGGCGATGGCTGGACCCAGCCTCTTTCCGGTCACCCCGAGCCTGCCATGCGCCTCGATCTGAGCCCGCGCGCCCGGCGCTCGGCCGTGCTATCGGCGCTGTCGCCGGTGATCGCCTTCGCGGGGGCCGTGCTCGTCGGCGGCGTCGCGGTGGCGCTGCTCGGCGTCGCGCCGGGCGCCGCGTTCATGACCTATTTCGTCACCCCCTTAAGCGAGATCTGGTCGCTGCAGGAGGTGGCGCTGAAGGCCGCCCCGCTGGCGCTCATCGCCACCGGGCTCGCCTTCTGCTTCCGGGCGAACCTATGGAACATCGGCGCCGAGGGCCAGTTCGTGGTCGGCGGCCTGGCCGGGGGCTGGATCGGCGTCGCGACGCAAGGGGCGGAGGGGTTCACCCTTTGGATCCTGCCGGCGATGCTGGCGGCGGGCACGCTCGCGGGCCTCGCCTACGCGATGATCCCGGCGATCCTGAAGGTCCGGCTCGGCGTCTCCGAGATATTGACCAGCCTGATGCTGGTCTACGTCGCCGAATTGCTGCTCGACTACATGGCCCGCGGCCCCCTGCGCGATCCGGCCGGCTTCAACTTTCCCCAGAGCGTGCCGTTCGATCCGGCGGCGCGGTTGCCCTACCTGATGGAGGGCGACACGCTGCATGCCGGGGTGCTGGTCGCGCTGCTGGCCGTGGTCGTCGCGACCGTGGTGCTCGCCCGCACCCTGTTCGGCTTCGAGGTCCGCGTCGTCGGCGCGGCGCCGCGGGCCGCGCGGTTCGCCGGCTTCAGCGATGCGCGGCTGACGCTCGCCGCCTTCGATCGCCAAGAGACGGAAGCCGCCTTCGAGATCGTGGTCTGCGACGACGGCTCCCTCGACGGCACCGGCGCGGTGATCAGCCGGGCGGTCGCGACCGCTCGGCGGCCGGTGGTGCACCTGCGCCAGGAGAACGCGGGGGCGAACGCCGCCCGCAACCGGGCGATCGCGGCCGCCCGCGGCACGCGCCTGCTCGTCGTCAACGACGACACTATCCCCGGCCCGAACTTCGTCGCGGCGCACCTCGCGGCCCACGCCCGGCGGGGGGGGCGCGAGACGGCGATCCTCGGGCGGATGACGATCGACCCGGCGCTGCCGTTCTCGCCGTTCGCGGCGCTCCACCACGACGCCTCCTACGACGCGCTCGCCGGCAAGGTCGAGCTCGGCTGGGACGCGTTCCTGACCTGCAACGTCAGCATCGACGCCGGCTTCCTGCGCGAGGCCGGCGGCTTCGATCCGCGCCTGACGTGGCACGAGGACATCGAGTTCGGCGAGCGGCTGGCGCGGCGCGGGATGCGCCTGTTCTACGAGCCGCAGGCGCTGGCCTACCACCACCACTTCCTCGACGAGGCGGCCTATCTGCGCATCGCCGAGCGCGAGGGGGCGGCCTTGGTGCTGTGGTACCGCAAGCGCCCCGACCTCGCCCCCGACCTCGCCCGCCTCGGGCTCGTCGGCCCAGAACCCTTCGGTCGCGCGCGCCGTCACGCGCTCGCCGACCTCGTGATGCCCGAGGTCGCCCTGCCCGGC
>NZ_VRUX01000670.1:0-2153 GCF_008039885.1 Methylobacterium sp. WL103 | reverse complement strand
ACGCCGCCGAAGCGGCCGGCCGGGTCGCGGTATCCGGCGGGCGCGTCCATCACGCGACCTCGGACAGGGGCGCCGCCGAAGCGACGTGCCGGCGGGTCCGCATCAGCGGCTGGATCTTCTGCCCGAAATCGTCGAGCCCTTTCAGGAAGTCGTCGAACACCAGCAGCACCCCGCCGGTGCCGGGCACGGTCATCACGTCGTCGAGCATCCGCGCCACGCTCTCGAACGAGCCGACGAGGGTGCCCATGTTGATGTTCACCGCCGAGGTCGGGTCGGCCATCTGGCGCACGTTGGTGTCGGCGCCCGACTTGGTGTCGGCCGCGCCCTGCACGCCGAGCCAGGCGATGGCCTCCTGGTCGGCCCCCGCCTTGTAGTGCTCCCACTTGGCGTGGGCGGCGGCGTCGGTCTCGTCCGAGATCACCATGAACAGCACGTAGGAGGACACGTCGCGACCGGTCTTCGCCTTGGCGGCCTCGAGGCGCGCGACGGTCGGCGCGAAGGCGGTGGGGGTGTTCACACCCTTGCCGAAGCAAAAATTGTAGTCGGCGTAGGTGGCGGTGAAGGCCATGCCGGCCTCGCTCTGGCCGGCGCAGATCAGCTTCATCGGCGCCTGCGGTCGCGGGCTCAGGCGGCAATCGTCCATCTGGAAGTACGTGCCCTTGAGGTCGCTGCGCCCTGTCTCCCAGAGCTCGCGCAGGATTTGCGCGTATTCGGAGAGGTACCGGTACCGGTCGGCGAAGAACGCGTCGCCGGGCCAGAGGCCCATCTGCGAATATTCCGGCTTCTGCCAGCCGGTGATCAGGTTGAGGCCGAAGCGCCCGCCGGAGATCGAGTCGATGGTGGCGGCCATCCGCGCGGTGATCGCGGGCGGGAAGCACAGGGTCGGCGCCGTGGCGTAGAGCTTGATCTTGGAGGTGACGGCGGCGAGCCCGGCCATCAGCGTGAACGATTCGAGGTTGTGGTCCCAGAACTCGGTCTTGCCGCCGAAGCCGCGCAGCTTGATCATCGACAGGGCGAAGTCGAGCCCGTAGCCCTCGGCCTTCAGCGTGACCGCCTTGTTGAGGGCGAAGCTCGGCTTGTATTGCGGCGCGTTCTCCGAGATCAGCCAGCCGTTGTTGCCGATCGGGATGAAGACCCCGACGTTCATCGCCGCGGCGGGTTCGTTCATCGGCCACCTCTCCGAACGCGAGCCGCGCCGCCCGCGGCGGGCCGGAAGACGGGAACGGTAGCGGCTCGAATCGGCCCGTCAAACCGCCGACGGGCCTCTGCACAAAATCTCCGCGGGTTGCCCAGGCGATGCGCGCGATCCGCCCAGCCGGGAAGCGAAATCGCAGCGGATCGGGCCGGCGAAACGCGGTCTTCGATCTGGTAGACCGGGCTCCGGATCTCTTCCGCGAGGGACGACGCGATGCGCGAGACGCTTGCCCCGAACGCCAGCCCGCCGCGCGAGGCCGCCGGCTCCCGCGCCGCCTACCCGCGCCACGTGCCGATCACCACGCGCTGGGCCGACAACGACGTCTACGGGCACGTCAACAACGTGGTCTACTACGCCTTCTTCGACACGGCGGTGAACGGCCTGCTGGTCGAGGCCGGCGCCCTCGACATCGCACGATCCCCGGTGATCGGCCTCGTGGTCGAGACCGGCTGCCGCTACCACGCGCCGCTCGCCTTCCCCGATCGCGTGACCGCAGGGGTGCGCGTGGCGCGGATCGGAAGGTCGAGCGTGCGCTACGAGATCGGCCTGTTCCGCGGCGACGCGGATGCGGCGTCGGCGGAAGGCTTCTTCGTCCACGTCTACGTCGACCGCGCCACCCGCCGTCCGGTGCCGCTGCCGGAGCCGTTGCGCAGCGTCCTCGAAGGCTGGACGCGGCCCGCTTCGCCGTGACACCTCCGCCGTGACACCTCCGCCCCCCCTTGCTATGGCGCGGGGATGAGGCGCCGCCGGCCCGTCCGGCCGTCGGCGCGAGCGGGTTGACCACGATCATGAACATCTTCGCCCTGTTCGAGGCGCGCGTGCGCGAGGCCGTCGAGGCGCTGGTCCGCGGCGGGACGCTTCCCGAGGGCCTCGACCTTGCCCGGGTCGTGGTCGAGCCGCCGCGCGACGCGAGCCACGGCGACCTCGCGACGAACGCCGCCCTGGTGCTCGCCAAGGA
>NZ_VRUX01000066.1:0-13421 GCF_008039885.1 Methylobacterium sp. WL103 | reverse complement strand
GCCTCACGCGACGGCCCGGCGGTCCGGCGCCGGAAGCGCCGCACGCTCGGCCTCCGCCGCGCGGGCTCGGAGGATGGTCGGATAGTGCAGCACCTCCATGCGGCCGTCGTAATGCTCGACGAGGGCGGTGCAGGATTCGACCCAGTCGCCGGTGTTGAGGTAGCGCAACCCGTCGATGCGCCGGTCGGCGGCGTGGTGGATGTGGCCGCAGATCACCCCGTCGGCACCCTGGCGCCGGGCCTCGTCGGCGAGGAAGGTCTCGAACGCGCCAATGAAGTTGACCGCGTTCTTCACCTTCAGCTTCGCCCAGGCCGAGAGCGACCAGTAGGACAGGCCCAGCCGCCGGCGCAGCTTGTTCAGACCGGTGTTGACGAACAGCGCGACGGTGTAGGCGCCGTCGCCCAGGTGGGCGAGCCAGCGGGCGTGGCGCACCACCATATCGAACTGGTCGCCGTGGATCACGAGGTAGCGCCGCCCGTCGGCCGCCTCGTGGATGCGGCTCTCTGCGATCTCGATACCGCCGAAGGTGGTGCCGATGTAGTCGCGCAGGAACTCGTCGTGGTTGCCCGGCACGTAGACCAGGCTCGAGCCCTTGCGCACCTTGCGCAGCAGCTTCTGCACCACGTCGTTGTGCCCCTGCGGCCAGTACCAGCCCGAGCGGAGCTGCCAGCCGTCGACGATGTCGCCGACGAGGTAGAGCGTGTCGGCGTCGTAGTCCTTCAGGAAGTCCAGCAGCAGCCCGGCCTGGCAGCCACGGGTGCCGAGGTGCAGGTCTGAGAGGAACAGGCTGCGGACGCGGGTCGTCCCTTCCGTGTCGTCGGCCACGAGCATCTCCCGGCGGTCTTCGGCCGAGCCAAACCGGAAACGCGTCTCAGTTTGATGACGGTGGAGTCCGTTCGATGCTGCGATGCAGCAAGCAACACAATGGTCGTTCGCGCGATTGTTGCAGTGCACGACAATTTTTTTTCGCCATCCGGGAAGTTTTTCCAGTTTTGCTTGTGAGGCTTCGGTGTCCATAATGGATGCAAAGCGATCACCTGCCGAAAGGCGGGCGCCGGAGACGGCCAAGGGATCGCCGACCGGAGCGGCCGGCCTCGCCTTCGTGGCGGGGCGGCCGGACGGGTCGACTTGAATCGTGGCCCGGGGCGGGACGACGGGGAGGACAGTGCCGAAGGTCGTCGGAATTCCGGCGTGCAGGATCCGCGTCGAGCGGCTTGCGCACCGGGCACGGCCGACGCAAGGAAGACGAAGGCTATCGGAGGCGACCGGCATGGATCCATGCCGCGACCGCGAGCGGTGCAAGACCGTTCCGCCGCTCCGCATCGCCCGGCGATGCGACCGACCGACGACGCGGAAGTTCCGCGTGGGACAGCCCTCCCGCGCGCTTCCGGCCGCGCCGGTTCGGCACACCGCTCGCCAGAACGCCCACGGATCACCACACGCCCATGCGCCGCCTGCCGGCGCATCGTTCCTGACGCCGGCTTGCCGGCCAACGTATCTTGGTAATCGGAGGACACACCCATGGCTGCAACGCGGCGCCCCGGACGCAACCACCTTTTCATTCCCGGCCCGACCAACATCCCGGACCGCGTGCTGCGCGCGATGCACGTCCCCTCGGAGGACCACCGCTCGCCGGACTTCCCGGCGCTGGTGAAGCCCCTGTTCCAGGACGCCAAAATCGTGTTCGGCTCCGAGGCCGGCACGATCATCTTCTATCCGTCCTCCGGCACCGGCATCTGGGAATCGGCGCTCGCCAACACCCTCTGCCGCGGCGACAAGGTCCTGACGGCCCGCTACGGCCAGTTCAGCCACCTCTGGGTCGACATGGCCCAGCGCCTCGGGCTCGACGTGATCGTGCAGGACGAGGCCTGGGGCACCGGCGCGGACCCGGAGAAGATCGGTGAGGCCCTGCGCGCCGACACCGACCACAAGATTAAGGCCGTGATGGTCGTCCACAACGAGACGGCGACCGGCGTCACCAGCGACATCGGCGCCGTCCGCAAGGCGGTCGACGCCGCCGGCCACCCGGCGCTGCTGTTCGTCGACGGCATCTCGTCGATCGGCTCGCTGCCGTTCAAGATGGACGAATGGAAGGTCGACTGCGCCATCGCCGGCTCGCAGAAGGGCTTCATGCTGCCGGCCGGCCTCGGCGTGCTCTGCGCCAGCGCCAAGGCGATCAAGATCTCCGAGGGCGGCGGCGCGGGCGGCAACGACCGTCTCGGCCACGTCTACTTCGCCTGGTCGGACCAGCTGAAGCAGAACCCCACCGGCTACTTCCCCTACACCCCGCCGCTGCCGCTGCTCTACGGCCTGCGCGAAGCTCTGACGTGCATCCGCGAAGAGGGCATCGACAACGTCTACCACCGCCACCACGTGCTCGCCGAGGCGACCCGTCAGGCCGTGGCGGCGTGGGGCCTGAAGACCTGCGCCAAGGAGCCCAAGTGGAACTCCGACACGGTGACGGCGATTCTGGCGCCCGAGGGCGTCGACGCAGCCAAGATCATCAAGCACGCCTACGACCGCTACAACCTCTCGCTGGGCGCAGGCCTCAGCCAGGTCGCGGGCAAGGTGTTCCGCATCGGCCACCTCGGCGACCTGAACGAGCTGTCGCTGCTGGGCGCGATCGCCGGCGCCGAGATGGCGATGATCGATTGCGGCGTGCACGTCACGCCGGGCTCGGGCGTCGCGGCGGCGTCGAGCTACCTGCGCGAAAACCCGCTCTCCCGCGGCTGACGACGAAGGCCATCGCGCGGGGGCGGCGACGCCCCCGCGCACACCCGGACGAGAGGGGATCATCTCGAACCGGATCGGGATCGCCGCGGCCGACGCGTCGCGGGCTTGAGACCCGATCCGGCCGTCGCATGAAAGGCGTTCCATGACGAAGAAGATCGTATTCCTCGACCGCGAGTCCCTCGACGCCACGGTCCGGCCGTTCAACTTCCCGCACGACTACAAGGAATACGATTCGACCTGGACGCCGGAGGAGATCGTCTCCCGGCTGGCCGGCGCCGAGATCGCGCTGATCAACAAGGTGCCGATGCGCGCCGACACGTTGAAGCAGCTCCCCGACCTCAAGCTCATCGCGGTCGCCGCCACCGGCACCGACGTGGTCGACAAGGCCCAGGCCAAGGCTCAGGGCATCACCGTCGTCAACATCCGCAACTACGCCTTCAACACCGTGCCCGAGCACGTCATCGCGCTGATCTTCGCCCTGCGGCGGGCGATCGTGCCGTACGCCAACTCGGTGCGCCGGGGCGATTGGAACAAGTCCACCCAATTCTGCTACTTCGACTACCCGATCCACGACATCGCCGGCTCGACGCTCGGCATCGTCGGCTACGGCGCGCTCGGCAAGTCGATCGGCCAGCGGGCCGAGGCGCTCGGCATGAAGGTCATCGCCTACGACGTCTTCCCGCAGGAGGGCCTCGTCGACTTCGAGACGATCCTGACCCAGTCCGACGTGATCACGCTGCACGCGCCGCTCACGCCCGAGACCCGGAACATGATCGGCGCCGAGCAGCTGGCGAAGATGAAGAAGCACGCCATCCTCATCAACACCGCTCGCGGCGGCCTCGTGAACGAGGCGGCGCTCGCCGAAGCGCTCAAGGCCGGCACGATCGGCGGCGCCGGCTTCGACGTGGTGGTGCAGGAGCCGCCCAAGGACGGCAACATCCTGTGCGACCTCGACCTGCCGAACCTCATCGTCACGCCGCACGTGGCCTGGGCGAGCAAGGAAGCGATGCAGATCCTGGCCGACCAGCTCGTCGACAACGTCGAGGCCTACGTCGCCGGCACGCCGCAGAACGTGGTCTAGGCCCCGCCGCGCGTCGGAAGTCTCACCGCGGGGCCGCAAAGCGGAGCCCGGAATCTAGACACGCAGGGGTTGTTCCAACCGTCCGCATCCGCGGCTCTGGATTCTGGGCTCGCCTTCGGCGCCCCGGAATGACGTCGCGGCGGAGGGCGCCCGGACCTCGAATTCAACACCAAACGCCAGCCGCGCCGAGACGCGGACGAGAGGACGCACCATGAAGAAGCTTCTGTTCCTGTTCGACACCGATGCGATGCCGTCCGTGTTCGACACGGTCGTCGGCTACGACGGCGGCGCCGACCACATCACCGGCTACGGAGGCGTGACCCCGGAGAACGTCGGGGCGCTGGTCGACGGCACGATCTACACCCGCGGCGGCTCCGAGAAGAAGTCGACGGCGATCTTCGTCGGCGGCGGCAACATGGCGGCCGGCGAGGCCGTTCTCGCCGCGGTGAAGAAACGCTTCTTCGGCCCGTTCCGCGTCTCGACCATGCTCGATTCGAACGGCTCGAACACCACCGCCGCAGCCGGCGTCGCATTGGTGGCGAAGGCCGCAGGCTCGCTCGAAGGCAAGAAGGCCGTCGTGCTCGCCGGCACCGGCCCCGTCGGCATGCGCTCGGCCGCGCTGCTGGCCAAGGAAGGCGCCGAGGTCGTCATCGCCGCCCGCCAGCTCGACCGGGCACAGGCTGCGGCCGACGCCGTCAACAAGCGCTTCGGCGTCGCCGTGACCGCGGCCGCCACCCCCGACGAGGCCTCGCGCGCCGAGATCGTCAAGGGCAAGAACCTCGTGTTCTCGGCCGGCGCCATCGGCATCGAGCTGCTGCCCGAATCGGCCTGGAAGGACGAGGCCTCGATCGAGTTCGTGGCCGACTACAACGCCCAGCCGCCGCTCGGCTTCGGCGGCATCGACGCCATGGACAAGGGCAAGGATCGCCACGGCAAGAAGTCGTTCGGCGCGCTGGGGATCGGCGGCCTCAAGCTGAAGCTCCACCGCGCCTGCGTCGGGCAGCTCTTCGACAGCACCGAGCAGGTGTTGGACGCCGAGGAGATCTACGCCCTCGCCAAGAAGATGGCCTGAACAAAGGGAGTGGGGCGCATGGCCGAGCACGATACGATCGCCACCTTCCTCGACGGGCTGGCCAGCGCCGCCCCGACCCCCGGCGGCGGCGGTGCCGCCGCCATCTCCGGCGCCATGGGCGCAGCCCTGGTCTCGATGGTGTGCAACCTCACCATCGGCAAGAAGAAGTACGTCGAGGTCGAGGCCGAGCTGAAGGACATGCTCGCGCAGTCCGAGGCTTTGCGGGCGCAGCTCACCGGCATGATCGCCGAGGACGTCGCCGCCTTCGACGCGGTGATGGGCGCCTACGGGCTCCCGAAGGCGACCGACGAGGAGAAGGCCGCCCGGGCGGAGAAGATCCAGGCGGCGCTCAAGGTCGCCACCGACGTTCCGCTCGCCTGCTGCCGCGCCTGCCGCGCGGTGATCGACCTCGCCGAGGTGGTGGCCGACAAGGGCAACCTCAACGTCATCTCGGATGCGGGCGTGGCCGTGCTCTCGGCCCATGCCGGCCTGCGCAGCGCCGCCCTCAACGTCTACGTCAACGCGAAGGGTCTCGACGACCGCGACTTCGCGGACGCGCGCCTGAAGGAACTCGAAGGGCTGCTCGGCGACGCCGGCGACCTCAACGAGAAGGTCTACGACGTGGTCAAGGCCAAGGTGAACTGAGGCGCGTCCGGGTCGGCGGCGTTCTCACGGAAGCCGTCGATCCGATGCCGCGTGGTTCGCGACCCGTCGCGGCCGCGATATGCTGCGTCGCAGCAAGCACAATCCAAGCATTCCTTCGCCGATCAAGGCGAACTCAACGAGAATGCAAAAAAATTTGATGCGGCATCGGCCTCCCCCAAAGTAAAATGAGGGCGTAGAACCGTATCGAAGAACAATACGGAAGGAGGCGCCCGATGGACGTGCACGAGTACCAGGCCAAGGAACTGCTCGCGAGCTTCGGCGTCGCGGTTCCCAAGGGTGCCGTCGCCTTCAGTGCCGACCAGGCCGTCTACGCGGCGACCGAGCTCGGCGGCTCGTTCTGGGCGGTGAAGGCGCAGATCCATGCCGGCGCCCGCGGCAAGGCCGGCGGAATCAAGCTGTGCCGGACCTACAACGAGGTCCGCGACGCAGCCCGCGAGCTTCTCGGCAAGCGCCTCGTCACCTTGCAAACCGGGCCCGAGGGCAAGCCGGTGCAACGGGTCTACGTCGAGACCGCCGACCCGTTCGAGCGCGAACTCTACCTCGGCTACGTCCTCGACCGGAAGGCCGAGCGCGTCCGCGTCATCGCCTCGCAGCGCGGCGGCATGGACATCGAGGAGATCGCGGCGAACGAGCCCGAGGCGCTGATCCAGGTGGTGGTCGAGCCGGCCGTCGGCTTGCAGCAGTTCCAGGCGCGCGAGATCGCGTTCCAGCTCGGGCTCAACATCAAGCAGGTCTCGGCCGCGGTGAAGACGATCATGAACGCCTACCGGGCGTTCCGCGATTGCGACGGCACGATGCTGGAGATCAACCCGCTCGTCGTCACCAAGGACGACCGCGTGCTGGCGCTCGACGCCAAGATGTCGTTCGACGACAACGCGATGTTCCGGCGTCGCAACATCGCCGACATGCACGACCCGTCGCAGGGCGACCCGCGCGAGGCCCAGGCCGCCGAGCACAACCTCAGCTACATCGGGCTCGAGGGCGAGATCGGCTGCATCGTCAACGGCGCGGGCTTGGCCATGGCGACGATGGACATGATCAAGCACGCGGGCGGCGAGCCGGCGAACTTCCTCGACGTCGGCGGCGGCGCCTCGCCTGAGCGCGTCGCCACCGCCTTCCGCCTCGTCCTCTCGGACAAGAACGTGAAGGCGATCCTCGTCAACATCTTCGCCGGCATCAACCGCTGCGACTGGGTCGCGGAGGGCGTGGTCCAGGCGGCCCGCGAGGTGAAGATCGAGGTGCCCCTGATCGTGCGGCTGGCCGGCACCAACGTCGAGGCCGGGCAACGCATCCTCGCCGAGAGCGGGCTCGACCTGATCACCGCCGAGACCCTGTCGGACGCCGCGCGCAAGGCCGTCGAAGCCTGCGACGGCACCAAGCACTGACGTCCGTGAGATAAGCGAAGGAACCCGCCATGAGCATTCTCATCGACGAGACCACCCCGATCATCGTCCAGGGCATCACCGGCGACAAGGGCACCTTCCACGCCAAGGAGATGAAGGAGTACGGCGCCAACGTCGTCGGCGGCGTCACCCCCGGCAAGGGCGGCAAGACCCATCTCGGCCTGCCGGTGTTCAACACCGTGAAGGACGCGGTCGAGGCCACCGGCGCCACCACCTCGATCACCTTCGTCGCCCCGCCCTTCGCCGCGGACGCGATCATGGAGGCGGCCGACGCCGGGCTGAAGCTGGTCTGCTCGATCACCGACGGCATCCCGGCCCAGGACATGATGCGGGTGAAGCGCTACCTGATGCGCTACCCCAAGGAGCGCCGCACCATGGTGGTCGGCCCGAACTGCGCCGGCATCATCTCGCCCGGCAAGTCGATGCTCGGCATCATGCCGCCCCACATCTACTTGAAGGGCAACGTCGGCGTGATCTCGCGCTCGGGGACGCTGGGCTACGAGGCCGCCTCGCAGATGAAGGCGCACGGCATCGGCATCTCGACCTCGGTCGGCATCGGCGGCGACCCGATCAACGGATCGTCCTTCCTCGACCACCTCGCCCTGTTCGAGCAGGACCCCGAGACCGAGGCGGTGCTGATGATCGGCGAGATCGGCGGCCCGCAGGAGGCCGAGGCCGCGGCCTGGATCAAGGCGAACTTCTCCAAGCCCGTGATCGGGTTCGTCGCCGGCCTCACGGCGCCGAAGGGGCGCCGCATGGGGCATGCCGGCGCGATCATCTCCGCCACCGGCGACAGCGCCGCCGAGAAGGCCGAGATCATGCGCTCCTACGGCCTCACCGTGGCGCCGGACCCGGGCTCGTTCGGCGACACCGTGGCCGAGGTGATGCGCCGGGCGGCGTAACGCTCGGCGCGCGAACCTGAAAGCGCGAGTTCCCTCGCCCGTCCGGTGAGGGACAGGATGAGGGGGATGCCCTCGCCGGATGGACCTGCATCCCTCACCCCAACCCTCTCCCGGACGGGAGAGGGGGCCGCGCGGTGCCACCCCCGCCAGAACGACATCCGCCCCAGGTGGCTTGATCCGATGCCAAAGACCCTCCACGCGTCCCTCAGCCATGCCGAAGAGAACGCCTTCGCGCCGCCGGTGATCACCGGCACCTCGTCGAAGGAGGCGCTCGACATCCTGTTCCACGCGCTGCTCGACGTGGCGCGCCGGCACGAGCCCGAACTCGAGGCGGTGCTGCACGGAACCGCCGACATCTCGACCTTCACGCCCGAGATGCTGGCCCGCGCCCTCCAGGTGCAGGGCATCTGGTTCCAGCTGCTGTCGATCGCCGAGCAGAACGTCGCCATGCGCCGGCGCCGGCACGTCGAGCGCACGGAAGGCCGCTCGGCCCTCGGCGGTTCGTTCGCCAAGGTGCTGGCCGAGGCCTCGGCGAGCGGCATCCCCGCGCATCAGATCCATGCGCTGCTGAAGGACCTGCGCATCCGCCCGACGATCACCGCCCACCCCACCGAGGGCAAGCGCGTGACCGTGCTGGAGAAGTTCCGGCGGATCTACCTCGTGTTGCGCGAGCTCGAACTGCCGCGCTGGACCACGCGCGAGCGCAACGGCCTGATGAACGAGCTGCGCGACCAGATCGAGCTCGTCTGGATGACCGGCGAGCTGCACCTGGAGAAGGCCACCGTCGAGCGCGAGGTTTCCTGGGGCCTGCACTTCTTCGACGAGACCCTGTTCGAGATGCTGCCGGAGGTGGTCTACTCGCTCGAGGAGTCGCTGGCGCAGTACTACCCGGACGAGAAGTTCGAGGTGCCGGCCTTCTTCCAGTTCGGCTCTTGGATCGGCGGCGACCGCGACGGCAACCCCTACGTCACCGCGAGCGTCACCCGCGAGACGCTGAAGTGGAACGCGCTCGCCTCGCTCAAGCGCTACCGCGACGGCGTGCTCCATCTCGGCCGTGTGCTCTCGCTCACCGAGCGCTCGATGCCCGTCCCCGAGACCTTCCGGGCCGAGCTCGCGCGGGCTTTGTCCGAGAGCGGCGACGCCAAGGCGATCGCCGGCCGGAACCCGGGCGAGGCCTATCGCCAGTACCTGTCCTGCATCCTGCGCAAGCTCGAGGCGACGATCCGGCGCAACGAGGGCGGTCGCGCGAACGGCCCGGACTACCCGAGCGCCGACGGCCTGATCAACGACCTGCGCACCCTGGAGCAGGGACTCTCGGACGCCAAGTGCACCTCGCTCGCCACCGACCTGGTGCGGCCGGTGCGGCGGATGGTCGAGATCTTCCGGTTCTCCACCGTCCGGCTCGACCTGCGCGAGAACACCACCCGCACCACCAAGACTCTGCACGCGCTCTACGCCCGCCAGAACGGCGGCAAGGCGCCGCCGGACCTCGACACGCCGGAATGGAAGGCCTGGCTCGTCGCCGAGCTGGCGCGACCGCGGACCGGCGAGACCTCCTTCGAGGGCCTGCCGGAGGACGCCCGCGAGACCCTGGCCACCTTCGCACTGGTCGGCGAGATGCGCGACACCCTCGACCGCGAGGCCTTCGGCGCCTTCGTCCTGTCGATGACCCGCTCCGTCCCCGACATCCTCGGCGCGTACCTGCTGGCCAAGGAGGCCGGGCTCTACCTCGACGCGGCCGGCACCGAGATCTGCCCGCTGCCGATCGTGCCGCTGTTCGAGACCATCGAGGATCTGCGCGCGGCGCCTGCGATCATGAAGGAGCTGATCGCCGTCCCGGTGGTGCGCCGCTCCACCCGCTGGCAGGGCGGCGTGCAGGAGGTGATGATCGGCTACTCGGATTCGAACAAGGACGGCGGCTTCGTCGCCTCGAACTGGGAGCTGTACAAGGCGCAGTCCAAGCTGACGGCGCTCGGCAAGGAAGCCGGCGTGCCGATCGCCTTCTTCCACGGGCGCGGGGGCTCGGTGAGCCGCGGCGGCGTGCCGACCCAGCGCGGGATCGACGCGCAGCCGCCGGGCTCGATCAACGGCCGCTTCCGCACCACCGAGCAGGGCGAGGTGGTCTCGTTCAAGTACGCCAACCGCGGCACCGCCGCCTACCAGATGGAGCTGCTCGCCGCCTCGGTGTTCGAGCACGCGCTGCAATCCGAGCGGCAGCGGGCGAACCAGCCCCGGCACGAGTTCGACGACGCCCTCGAGGCGCTGTCGGGCGCCTCGCGCGCGGCCTACGTCAACCTTCTCCAGGCCGACGGCCTCGTCGACTACTTCCAGTCGGCGAGCCCGCTGGACGAGATCGCGCTGCTCAACATCGGCTCGCGACCGGCGCGGCGCTTCGGCGCGAAGTCGCTGAGCGACCTGCGCGCGATCCCCTGGGTGTTCGCCTGGGCGCAGAACCGTCACGTGGTCACCGGTTGGTACGGCGTCGGATCGGGCATCCGCAGCTTCCTCGACGTGCGCGGCGACCCAGGCGAGGCGCTGCTCAAGCGCCTGTTCCAGGAATGCCGGCTGTTCCGGTTGATCCTCGACGAGGTCGAGAAGACGCTGCTGATGGTCGACCTCGGCATCGCCCGCGACTACGCCGGCCTCGTCGCCGACCCCGAGATTCGCGAGCGCATCTTCGGGATGATCGAGGCCGAGTACGCGCTGACGCGCGAGATGGTGCTGCGGATCACCGGCGGCCGGGAGCTGGCCGAGCGCGCGCCGCTGTTCCGCGACAGGCTCACCGGGCGCCTGCCGACGATCAACCAGGTCGGCCGCGAGCAGGTCGAACTGCTGCGCCGCTTCCGCGCCGAGGCCGACGAAGACAAGCGCGAGGCGGTGAAGTCCGCCCTGCTACTCTCGATCAACTGCATCGCCGTCGGCTTCGGCGCCACCGGCTGAATACGTTCCGCCGGGCCTGTCGCGCGGTGCGACGCGGCCCATGTTGAAACACGACGCGCGGGCCCCTTAGCTGCGCCCGCGCTCCGACGACATCCACCCTATCAGGAGAGACCCATGAGCTTCACCCTCGTCCAGCAGGCCACCCCGCGGCTCCACCGTTCCGAGCTCGCCGTGCCCGGCTCGAACCCGACCTTCATGGAGAAGTCGGCCACCTCGAACGCCGACGTGATCTTCCTCGACCTCGAGGATGCGGTCGCGCCGGACGACAAGGAGAAGGCCCGCACCAACATCATCGCAGCCCTCAACGACATCGATTGGGGCACGAAGACCATGATGATCCGCATCAACGGTCTCGACACCCACTACATGTACCGCGACGTCGTCGACATCGTCGAAGCCTGCCCGCGCCTCGACATGATCCTGATTCCCAAGGTCGGCGTGCCGGCCGACGTCTACGCCATCGACGTACTGGTGACGCAGATCGAGCAGGCCAAGAAGCGCGAGAAGAAGCTCGGCTTCGAGGTGCTGATCGAGACCGCGCTCGGCATGGCCAACGTCGAGGCGATCGCGACCTCCTCCAAGCGCCTCGAGGCGATGTCCTTCGGCGTGGCCGACTACGCCGCCTCCTGTCGCGCCCGCGCCCAGGTCATCGGCGGCGTGAACCCCGATTACAGCGTGCTCACGGACAAGGACGAGAGCGGCAAGCGCGAGACCCATTGGCAGGACCCGTGGCTGTTCGCCCAGCAGCGCATGCTGGTCGCCTGCCGCGCCTACGGCCTGCGCCCGATCGACGGCCCGTTCGGCGACTTCTCCGATCCCGACGGCTACACCTCCGCTGCCCGCCGCTGCGCGTCGGCCGGCTACGAGGGCAAGTGGGCGATCCACCCCTCGCAGATCGACCTTGCCAACGAGGTGTTCACCCCGTCCGAAGCCGAGGTGACCAAGGCCCGCCGCATCCTCGTGGCCATGGAAGAGGCCGCCAAGGCAGGCCGCGGCGCCGTCTCGCTGGACGGCCGCCTGATCGACATCGCCTCGATCCGCATGGCCGAGGCGCTGATCGAGAAGGCCAACGCGATGTCGGCCAAGTAAGGACCGCAGACGTCGATCAATCCGCGGCCGCTCCGGACCATCCGGGGCGGCCGTCCTCGTTTTCGGCACCGGGCGCAAACCCGGCCGTTGTCGATTGGTATCCCCGCCGACCCCGCGGGGACGACGCGCCCCGGCCTGGCGGCGCCAACAGGGAGAGAACACCATGCACGTCACCATCGAGCAGGCGGAAACCGCGATCGCTGCCGCGAAGGCCAAGGCGACCGAGCTCGGCACCCAGATGTGCATCGCGGTCGTCGATTCCGGCGGAAACCTGAAGGCGTTCTACCGGATGGACGGCGCCTGGGTCGGCTCGATCGACATCGCCCAGAAGAAGGCCAAGACCTCGGTGTTCTTCGGCATGATGACCGGCCAGATCGGCGCGCTGTCGCAGCCGGGCAAGCCCCTCTACGGCATCGAGCACTCGAACGAGGGGCTGATCACCTTCCCCGGCGGCATCCCGATCGTCGACGCGGACGGCGAAATGTCGGGCGCCATCGGCGTCAGCGGCTCGACCGTCGAAGACGACCACGCGGTGGCCGAGGCCGGCGCCAGCGCGATCGGCAAGACCGCGCTTCCGGCCCACCCCTGGCGGACCTGATCCCAGCAGGCGGCGCCGCCCTTCTTAAGAAGGGTGGCGCCGTCGAAGACGATGCATTGTTTTTCGGCCGCGCGATGCCTGCATTTCGAGCTTGAAGATTCGAAAAAATCGATGGAAGCTGTCGATCAGCAGGTCCAGGCCGACGGTGAACAGTCGTCGGCCGGACGAATCGAGGCTCCTTTGCGCGAGGCTCCCTTGCGATGGTGCCTTCGCCGCGCAGGTGCCTCCGCTCGACCGTCGAGGCACGACCGATGGGACCGTTCCTTTCGACCTTCGCCTTGACCCTCCTCGTCGCCCTTGGGCTGGCGGCTTCGCCCCAGGGCGCCCGCGCCTGCGGCGACGGCGAGGCGCCGACGTCCTGTGGCGACGTCGGTGCGGAAGCGAGCGCCAAATGGATGCTGAAGCACGTGGTCGCCGCGCTCGCGGCCGACAAGCCGGCGGCGCTCGCGCATTTTACCAAGGGCGAGGCGGGCTTCCGCACCGCGGACACCTACGTGTTCTGCGTCGGGCCGGACGGGGTGATGAGTGCCCACCCCAACCCGGTCCTGCAGGGCCAGAACGTGCGCGACCTGCACGACAGCGACGGCACCTACTTCATCCGCACGATGATGGAGACGGCGGCGCCGGGACAGGTCTCAGCGATCGGCTACCTTTTTCCGAAGCCGGGCAGCACCGTCGCGCTTCCGAAGACCACCTACTACACCCGCGCCGGCGACCAGGTCTGCGGCGTCGGGATCTACGAGTCGGATGCGGCCGCGCCGACGGACAGCCCCGGCGCACGCGCCACCCACCTACGCGACCGGCTGGACGGCGCGATGCCTCCCGCGCTGCGTGAGGACTGGACGGCCTTCCTCGAAGCGCTGAACGCCGAGGCCGGCGCGAAGGCGGCGGCGATGGAGAAGGCCCGCGCCGGGCTGCAGGCGGCGCAGGCCGCCCT
>NZ_VRUX01000669.1:0-2154 GCF_008039885.1 Methylobacterium sp. WL103 | reverse complement strand
GCGCCGCGCCGAGATCGAGACGCGGCTCGTGGACATCGGCGCGCATTCGGCGCCGGCCCGCGCGGCGGCGATCCTGCACGGCCTCGGATTCGACGCGGCCGCGCAGGGGCGCCCGTGCTCGGACTTCTCCGGCGGCTGGCGGATGCGCGTGGCTTTGGCCGCGGTGCTGTTCTCCGAGCCAGACCTGCTGCTGCTCGACGAGCCGACCAACTACCTCGACATCGAGGGCACGATCTGGCTCTACGACTACCTCGAACGCTATCCGCGCACCGCGATCATCATCTCCCACGACCGCGACCTGCTCGATGAGAGCGTCGACCACATCCTCCATCTCGACCGCGGCAAGCTGACGATCTACCGCGGCGGCTACACCTCCTTCGCCAAGCAGCTTTCCGAGAAGCGCATGCTGCAGGCCAAGGCCAAGGTGAAGCAGGATGCCGAGCGGGCGCACCTGCAGAGCTTCATCGACCGGTTCAAGGCCAAGGCGACCAAGGCGCGCCAGGCCCAGTCGCGCGTGAAGAAGCTTGCCAAGATGGTGCCGATCGCCGGGCTGATCGAGGACGACGTGCCGGTCATCCACCTGCCGAGCCCGGAAAAGCCGCTCTCGCCGCCGATCGTCGCGATGGAGCGGGTCGCCGCCGGCTACCCCGACCGCATCGTGCTCTCCGGACTGAACCTCAGCCTCGCCCCGGACGACCGCGTCGCGCTGCTCGGGGCCAACGGCAACGGCAAGTCAACCTTCTGCAAGCTGATCGGCGGCCGCCTCGACGCCCTGTCGGGCGAGCTTCGCCGCTCCTCGAAGATGAAGGTCGCGTACTTCGCGCAGCACCAGCTCGACGAGCTGCGCCCGGCCGAGAACGCGGTGGCGCACCTGCGCACGCTGATGCCGGACGCGCCCGAGGCGCGGGTGCGCGCCGCCACCGCCCGGCTCGGGTTTCCCGCCAACAAGGCGGACACGCCGGTGTCGCAGCTCTCGGGCGGCGAGAAGGCCCGCCTGCTGATGGGGCTCGCGGCCTTCGAGGGGCCGCACCTGCTGATCCTCGACGAGCCGACCAACCACCTCGACATCGAGAGCCGGCAGGCGCTGGTCGAGGCGATCAACGACTACGAGGGCGCCGTCATCCTGGTCAGCCACGACCGCTTCCTGGTCGAGGCCTGCGCCGACCGCCTCTGGCTCGTCGCCGACGGCTCGGTGAAGGCCTTCGACGGCGACATGGACGACTATCGCCGCCTGGTGCTCGCCGGCCCCGAGCGCGACACGCCCCGCGAGGAGGACGCGTCCGGCGGCAAGCAGGCCGAGGCCCGCCGCTCGGCGGTCGAGCGCCGCGCCGCCCTCGCGCCGTTGCGCAAGCGCCTCGAAGGCCTCGAGGCGCGCATGGAGAAGCTCACCGCCGCCATCGCCAAGATCGACGCGGCGTTGGGCGACGGCACCGCCTTCCTCCAGAACGCCGCCAAGGCCGGCGAGATCGCGAAGATGCGGGCGGATGCCGTGGCCGCGCTCGGGGTCGCCGAGGAGGAGTGGCTGACGGTCAGCGGGGAGATCGAGGCGGCGTGAGACGCCACCGCGCTAGAATTCGGCTCGGCCCGCGATCGATCCCGCTCCCGCCGAGGCGCTTTCAGCCTGCGTACAGGCGCGGGCGGCGATGGAACCGCGACGCTCCGCGACACGAACCATCGCCATCCGGGAGCGCGTCGGCGATCGAGGATTGATGATGGCCGACACGGTCCAGCGCGATGCCACCCGGCCGACGACGATCGCAGCCCGGTCACCCGATACCATCGTCGCCATTCCCGTGCGCAACGAGGCCGAGCGCATCGGCTTCTGCCTCGACGCGCTCGACGCTCAGGAAGGCCTCGCACCGGGCCGCCTCGGCTTGGTGCTGTTCCTCAACAACTGCACCGACGACACCGCCCGGATCGTGGCCGCGCGCGTGCCGGCCCTAACCATGCCGGTCCGGGTGATCGAGGCGGAGTTCGCCGGCGCCCATGCCGGCTGGGCCCGGAGCAAGGCGATGGACGCGGCCGCCGAGTGGCTGGCCGAGGCCGGCACCATCCTCTCCACCGACGCCGACAGCCGCGTGCCGCCGGACTGGGTCTTCGCGAACCTCGGCGCGCTGGCGGTCGGCGCCGACGCGGTCGCGGGCCGCGTCGAGC
>NZ_VRUX01000668.1:0-2157 GCF_008039885.1 Methylobacterium sp. WL103 | reverse complement strand
CCTGCGCCTGGGCGGCCGGAGCCGGCGCCCGTGGTCCTGGCCCCCGTGGCGCCGGCTCCGGTCGCCCAGGCGCAGGAAGCTCCGGCACCGGCTGTGAAGGCCCCGGCGTCGAGCGATGCGCCGGCGGAAGCCCCCGAGGGGGGCATGGCCAAGATGCAGACCATCCGGGTCAACGTCGACACCCTCGAACACCTGATGACGATGGTGTCCGAACTGGTGCTGACCCGCAACCAGCTCCTCGAGATCGCCCGCAAGCACGAGGATTCGAGCTACAAGGTCCCGCTGCAGCGGCTTTCCCACGTCACGGCCGAGCTGCAGGAGGGCGTCATGAAGACGCGCATGCAGCCGATCGGCAACGCCTGGCAGAAGCTGCCGCGGGTGGTGCGCGACCTGTCGAGCGAACTCGGCAAGCAGATCGACCTCGTGATGCTCGGCGCCGAGACCGAGCTCGACCGGCAGGTGCTGGAGGTCATCAAGGACCCGCTCACCCACATGGTCCGGAATTCGGCCGACCACGGTCTCGAATCCACCATGCAGCGGATCGCGGCCGGCAAGCCGGCCCGCGGCTCGATCCGCCTCTCGGCCTATCACGAGGGCGGCACGATCACGATCGAGATCGCCGACGACGGCAAAGGCCTCGACCTCGTGGCCATCCGCAAGAAGGCGGTGGAGCGCGGGATCGCGACCCAGGTCGACGTCGAGCGGATGACCGACGCCCAGGTCGCCAAGTTCATCTTCGACGCCGGGTTCTCCACCGCGGCGGCCGTCACCTCGGTCTCCGGCCGCGGCGTCGGCATGGACGTGGTCAAGACCAACATCGAGACCATCGGCGGCGTCATCGACATCGCCACGCAGAAGGGGGTCGGCACCACCTTCACCATCAAGATCCCGCTGACGCTCGCCATCGTCGCCGCCCTGATCGTCCGGGCTGGCGAGAGCCGGTTCGCGGTGCCGCAGCTCGCGGTGCTCGAGCTGGTGCGGGTCGACGCCACCGCGCCGCAGCGGATCGAGCGCATCAACGACGCGCCGGTGCTGCGCCTGCGCGAGCGTCTGCTACCGATCGTGACCCTGAAGGGCCTGCTCGGCCAGGACGACACCGGCACCGAGACCGGATTCGTCGTGGTGGCCCAAGTCGGACGCCAGCGCTTCGGCATCCTTGTCGACGAGGTCTTCCACACGGAGGAGATCGTCGTGAAGCCGATGTCGACGAAGCTTCGCCACATCCCGCTCTTTGCCGGCAACACCATCCTCGGCGACGGCGCCGTCGTGCTGATCGTCGACCCGAACGGCATCGCGCGCCAGGTCAGCCAGGGCGCGCAGGGCGGCGGCCCGATCGAGGCCGAGTCGGAGTCGGGCGAGCTCGGCGACCCGAAGACGACGCTCCTCGTGTTCAAGGGCGGCGCCGGCAGCTTCAAGGCGGTCCCGCTCTCGCTCGTCACACGCCTAGAGGAGATCGACGCCGCCAAGGTCGAGTGGCTCGGCGGGCGTCCGCTGATCCAGTACCGTGGCCGGCTGATGCCGCTTGTGCCGGCCGACGAGGCCATCGCGATCCGCACCGAGGGCACGCAGGCGCTGGTGGTGTTCTCCGACGGTGACCGCGCGATGGGCCTCGTCGTCGACGAGATCGTCGACATCGTCGAAGAGCGCCTCGACATCGAGATCGCCGCCGAGCGCTCCGACCTGATTGGGTCGGCGGTGCTGCGGGGCCGCGCCACCGACATCATCAACATCGCCCACTTCCTGCCGCTGGCCTACGACGACTGGGCGCGCGGCACGAAGGCGGCGTCGGTGAAGACGACGACGCTGCTGCTCGTGGATGACTCGGCCTTCTTCCGCGACATGCTCAGCCCCGTGCTGAAGGCCGCCGGCTACCGCGTCGTCACGGCGCCGGGTGCCGAGGAGGCTCTGGCGATGCTCCAGGCCGATCCCCGGATCGGCGTGGTGGTGACCGACCTGGAGATGCCCGGCCGCAACGGCTTCGACCTCGTCGGCGCGATGCGCGGCGGCGACGCGCGGACCGCCGGCCTTCCGGTGATCGGCCTCACCGGGACGATCGGCGCGGAGGCGGTCGAGCGGGCGCGCACGCTGGCGATCAGCGACCTCGTGGCGAAGTTCGATCGCAGCGGCCTTGTCGCGGCGCTCGCCGAGCTCGATGCC
>NZ_VRUX01000667.1:0-2167 GCF_008039885.1 Methylobacterium sp. WL103 | reverse complement strand
TCGGATAACGAAGCTCGCTTCGATCGTAGCGGGTCCGGTTCTCAGTCGTCCACATCGGCAGCCTCCACACAGGCAGCCTTGAATCACAAACCCCTCACATCACTCAATATGTCGCCGGACAGACACTAAAACATTTTTTGAAGTCCGCAACGCACCGCTTAACATCTGCTCCGATTGGAGCCACGAAGCCGAAAAAAAGCTCGGGGAACGGAATTTCGGGGATCTGCGCAACCATCAGCTTCACGCTTCGTTCTTCACTTGCTATCAAGCCGTGGTCGAGGGTAGACCATGCATAGCCAAGCTCTGAGACGAGAACGTGCATTGACCGCCATTGAGAAGTCAATCCAAGCGACGCTTGATGCACATAGCGAATATATGGCTGTCTTGGATGCCAGATGGCGTGAGCGTGTCGCCACAAAATTTGCTGATGTGAGCGAAGAAGCTAGTGATTCGGCTTCCCTTGATGGGAGCGAGAACACGAAAGAGGCTTTTGTCGAGGCTTAATATTCTTGTGTGAGACTTACTTTAGTCCAAACCAATTTTTCTGCCCGCCTGCAACGCCTCGCACCACCCGATCCGCCTTCAAAGCTCGCAACATCTTCCATACTTACTAGGTATGCCCTGTCATAAGCCTCCTGTCGCGTGCGTCATGACACGTGAGCGGTAGGACTGAATGCGCGACTTCTCGGCTCATCATTAGCGCTGTAGCCTGTCTGAGCGTGTTTAGGATGCCCGGGTGAATCCGCCGCGCCCAAACAGCACCTCGCGCTTCTGGCGGGACGTGGCGGCATCTAGATCGCCCTCATATCCAGAACCAGGTCCAGGGCCGACACGTCGTTCTTGATCTCGGCGATCCGGTCGCGGAGCTTGGACGCCTCCCCGAACAGGTCGGACCACTTTGTCAGAAGCGCCGTGATCGGCTGGTTATAGGGCTCAGCACGGAAGCGGTGGCGGCGGTCGGGATCGGTTTTCCCGGGGCGCCGCAGGCGAGCCCAGAATCGCAGGTCGCACTTCAGCGAGCATGGTCGGCGGTTCTGGATTGCACGCCTTCGGCGCGGCCCTCGGGTGCGGGCGCTGCTTCGCAGCCTCGGACTGACGGGCCCTGGCTGGAGGGTGGTTCGCTTCATCGATCCCGGGCGGGACGCGGAGGCCTAGCCGATCACCCGCACCGGCGCACCGTCGAGAAACCCTTGGATGTCGGCTACCGCCTCGGTGAAGTAGGTGCGGTAGTTGGCCTCGCTGACGTAGCCGAGATGGGGCAGGGCGAGCAGGTTCGGCAGGCTGCGCCAGGGCGAGTCCGCCGGCAGGGGCTCGATCTCGAACACGTCGAGGCCGGCGCCGCCGATCCGGCCGTCCGCGAGGGCGGCCTGCAGCGCCGGGCCATCGACGAGGCCCGCCCGCGCAGTGTTGATCAGCAGGGCGTGCGGTCGCATCAGCGCCAAAGCCGCGGCGTCGACGAGTCCGCGGGTGCGGTCGCCGAGCACGAGGTGGAGCGAGACCACGTCGCTCTCGGCCATCAGCGCCGCCTTGGAGACTGAGAGCGCCACGCCGGCGTCGGCCGCCCGCGCCTCCGTGAGATTCGGGCTCCAGGCCGAGACCAGCATGCCGAAGGCCTGGCCGATCCGGGCGACGCGGGTCCCGATCTTGCCCAAGCCCAGCACTCCGAGGCGGCGGCCGGCGAGGTCGGCGCCGACGCTCGTCTGCCAGAAGCCGGCCCGCAGGGCGTTCGCCTCCGGCACGACGCGGCGGGCAAGCGCGAGGATCAGCGCCCAGGTCAGCTCCACCGGCGGCGCGGAGCCGCTCGCCGTGCCGCAGACGACGACCCCTTGGGCCTTGGCCGCGGCGAGGTCGATCGCGGCGTTGCGCATGCCGGAGGTGACGAGGAGCTCGAGCTTCGGCAGGCGCGCGAACAGGGCGGCCGGGAAGGGCGTGCGCTCGCGCATGATCACCACGATTTCGCAGTCGGCGATGGCCGCGACCAGCGCGTCCTGGGTCGTGAAGCCCTCGCGGAACGGGCGCAGCGCGACGCGGTCCCGGAGCGGGGACCAGTCCGCGAGGGTGGTGGCGACGCCCTGGTAGTCGTCGAGGATCGCGCAGGTGAGCGGGGTCGCCTCAAGCATGGGTCGCGTCCGATTTTTTAGGGCAAGGCGGGGGGCAAGACGGGGGG
>NZ_VRUX01000666.1:0-2168 GCF_008039885.1 Methylobacterium sp. WL103 | reverse complement strand
TCCCGGCCGCGACCGCCGCGCGGCTCGCCTCGCCGCCGACGTAGTTCCAGGCGCCGGCGACGAGGGCGACGAGCAGCAACCCGAAGGCGACCGGCGAGCCGAGCAGGCCCGCGAAAGGCCGCGCGCTGCGCCAGTTGGCCCGGCGCAGGAACGAGATCGACCGGGGATTGATCACGCGACGGCCATCCCGATCCGGGTCCGCGTCGCAGCACCACCCGCCGCGGGCGGATGTTTCGGATGGGTGATCATGTCGGGCGCCCCGGATCGGCCCGGCGACGTGCCGGGGCGATCCGCGCAGACATAACCGGGCGCGCGCGGTTGTCGAAGCTTTACCCGTCGGCGCGGCAGGCGCCGCGAAGCCGCATCAGGTCTCGACGAGGCCGGTCGTCGAGCCGGAAGCCTCGGAATCGGCCCGGCCGTGCGGCAGGGCGAGGTATTCCACCGAGCGCATCTCGATCAGTCGGGACACCGTCCGATCGAACTCGAAGGCCTCGCGGCCTTGCCGCACCGAGTAGAGCGCCTGCGCCTCGGCGGCGGCCGAGGCGACGAGCTTCACGTGGCGGTCGTACAGGGTGTCGATCAGGGTGATGAAGCGCTTGCACTCGTTGCGGTTCTGCTCGCCCATCACCGGAATCTCTTCGACGATCACCGTGTGGAAGGCGCGGGCGATCGCCATGTAGTCGGAGGCGCCGAGGGGCTGGGCGCAGAGGTCGTCGAAGCTGAATCGGGCGACGCCCGCAGCCTCCTGCGGCACCGGCACCTGACGGCCGTGCACGGTGAGCGTCGCAGACCGGCCCTTGGCCTTGCCGGTCAGGCCGCGGAAGGCGGCATCGAGCGCCGAGCGCGCGGCCGCGTCGGCGGGCACGTGGTAGACCGGCGCGCCGCCGAGTTTCTCGAGGCGGAAGTCGGTGCGCGAATCCAGGCGCAACACCTCGACCCGCTCCTTCAGCTCCTCGACGAAGGGCAGGAACAGGGCCCGGTTGAGGCCGCCCTCGTAGAGCCGGTCCGGCTCCACGTTCGAGGTCGCCACCACCGTCACGCCGCGCTTGAACAGCGCTCCGAATAGCCGGCCGAGGATCATCGCATCGGCGATGTCGGTGACGGTGAACTCGTCGAAGCACAGCAGCGTCGCCTCGTCGGCCAACGCGTCGGCGACCGGGCCGATCGGGTCGTCACCCTTGACCTCGCCGCGCTTCAGCGCCTGGCGGTAGGCGTGGATACGCTCGTGCGCGTCGGCGAGGAAGCCGTGGAAGTGGACGCGGCGCTTCGGGCCGGGGGCGGCCTCGTGGAACAGGTCCATCAGCATGGTCTTGCCACGCCCGACCGAGCCCCAGATGTACAGCCCCTTCGTCGGCCCGACGGTGTCCTTGCGCGAGAACAGCCAGCCGAGGGCGCTGCCCTTCTTGGCGCGTCGGCGCCGCTCCAGGTCGAGGGCGAGCCGGTCGAGGGCGCGCACCAGCCGCGCCTGCGCCGGGTCGCGCTCGATCGCACCCGACGCGATCAGCGCCTCGTAGCGATCGTGGACGGGCCCGGGGGAGAGCGCGCCGCTGCGCGCGTCTGCGGAGGGCGCCTGGCTCGGCAAGGTTGGGCTCACGACATCCGGCTCACGACCACGGGATCCTGCTCGGCCTCGGCCCTGTTGCGGCGCGAAGGACGGATCACCCGTCTGCAGCGCGCGCACAGGGCGATCAACCCGCCGCCCAGCACGATACGAGGAAACGGGTTCCATCCGCCCAGCGCATGTCAGCCCACGCCGCAAACCGCAAGGACGAATTGTTGCATTGCACAATCGGCTTGGCGGTGCGAGACCGGCGCTACCTTCGAGGGAGGGCACGCCCGGATGCGCGCAGACGTCAGCGCCGCGCAATCGGAGACTGGAACCATGGCACTGCCCGAGCCGAAGCCGGCGGGACACACGATCCGCCGCCTACGTGCGAGCGACCGCGCCGAAATCCTCGCCTACTTCCTGCGCCTCGATCCGGAGACCCGTGCGAACCGCTTCATGGGCGCCGTCGGCGAGGCCGGAATCCACGCCTACGCCGAGCGCGCCGTGACGGCGGAGGGCCTGATCTTCGGCGCGTTCGTCTCCGGCGTCCTGCGCGGCGTCGCCGAGTTGCGCCCGTCGCGCGCCGGCGCGACGGCGTTCGACTTCGGCGCCGAGGCGGAGG
>NZ_VRUX01000665.1:0-2176 GCF_008039885.1 Methylobacterium sp. WL103 | reverse complement strand
CGTAGCGCAACGCGCTCCGGTCGTAGCGAACACGGTTCTCGGTCGTCCACATCAGCAAAGGCCTTTCTCAGCCCTCGCTTGAATCACAACCTGCTCAGATTGCACAGCTTGTTGCCGAACAGACACTAAGGCCTCGCAGGGTCTTCAAATGGCGCCAGCAATTGTAGGTCTCCACGAACAGTTGCAGGTGACGACGCAGCTCGTCGTGGTCGGTGTAATGGTAACGCTTAACCGTGGCGTCCTTGATGGTCCGGTTCATCCGCTCAACCTAGCCGTTCGTCCACGGGCCGTGTGGTTTGGTCAGGCGATGCTCGATTTTGGTCTGCTCGCAGGCCCATTCGAACGAGTGCCAGCGGTACAAGCGCAGCTCATTGCGCTCGGCCCAATAGGCAATCACCTTGGCCTCGGCCCCAGGTTTTACTGGCTTGTTGTCGGTAAACTGAATGCCATTGTCGGTCGGGATCGTGTGAATTGTGTAGGGCGCGGCCGCGACCAGATCGCATAAAAAGGCTGCCGAAACCCGTTGATTCGCCTTCTCGAGAAGTTGGACGAAGACGAACCTGCTCGTACGGTCGATGGCAACGTACAGATGGAGCTTGCCTTGTTCGGTGCTGACCTGTGCGATCTCGATGTGGAAGTAGCCGATCGGGTAGGCTTTGAAGCGCGACCGTTTGGGCTTGTCGCCGTCGACGTCCGGCAGACGACTGATGCCGTGCCGTTGCAGACAGCGGTGCAGCGACAAGCAGGTTAGGTGAGGGATGCTGGGCTGAAGCGCGTAGAGGCAGTCATCCAGTGGCAACAGGGTGTGCCGGCGAAAGGCGCCGATGATCGCCTCGTGCTCCAGGCTCAGCACCGTGGCGTGAGGTTTCTTCAGTCCCATCCGCGCATCGGTGCTGATCGAGCGTGAACGCCACTTCTGCTTAGTGGTCGGGCTGATCCCGTAGTGCTTCGCGGCGGCTCTCACGCTCTCTTTACGAGATTGGATTGCCCGACGGACCATCTCAGTCGTTGTAGCGCTGACGTGAAGAACCTGTCTCGTAGCGCGTCCATCGATATGGCATCAGATTTATCATCAGACGGCGGGACCAAACATCTAAATAATTCATTGTTTGATTCATCGTCCGTAGATGTCCTCGACGCGGATGATGTCGTCCTCGCCGGTGTAGGAGCCGACCTGGACCTCGATCAGCTCGAGGGGGATCTTGCCGGGGTTGGCCAGCCGGTGCATCGAGCCGATCGGCAGGTACACCGCCTCGTTCTCGTGGACGAGGACCAGGCGCTCGCCCAGCGTCACCTCCGCCGTGCCCTTGACCACCACCCAGTGCTCGGCGCGGTGGTGGTGCTTCTGCAGCGACAGGCGTCCGCCAGGCGTCACCATGATGCGCTTGACCTGGAAGCGCTCGCCGATGTCGACCCGCTGGTACCAACCCCAGGGCCGGTACATCCGCCGGTGCGCGTCGGCCTCCGGGTGGGCGCGGGCGCGCAGCACGCCCACCAGTTCCTTCACCCGGCCCGACTGCGCCTTCGACGCGACCAGCACCGCGTCGGGCGTCGCCACCACCACCACGCCGTCGAGGCCCACCACCGTGGTCAGGCCCTCGCCCTCGCTGTGCACCAGGCTGTTGGTGGTGCCCAGCACTTCGACCCGGCCGCGCAGCGCGTTGCCGGCTTCGTCCTGCGGCAGCACCTGCCAGACCGCGTCCCAGGTGCCGACGTCCGACCACGGGAACGAGACCGGCAGCACGCCGGCCCGCGTCGTACGCTCCATCACCGCGTAGTCGATCGAGATCTTGGGCGCCTGCCCGAACGCCGTCGCGTCGAGCCGCACGAAGTCGAGGTCGATGGCAGCCCCCTCCAGCGCCGCGCGGGCGGCGGAGAGCACCGCGGGCGCATGCGCCTCGAGCTCGGCCAGCATCAGGTCGGCGCGAAACAGGAAGTAGCCCGAGTTCCACAGGGCGCCGTCCGCGATCAGCGCGGCTGCGCCCTCCGCATCCGGCTTCTCGACGAAGCGCGCCACCGCGAAGGCGCCCTCGGCCTCCGGCAGCGCGGCCCCGCGGCGGATGTAGCCGTAATCGGTCGCCGGCCGCGTCGGCTCGACGCCGAGCGTCATCGTGTGTGCCCGGGTGGTTTTAAACAAAGACCCAGCCCCCCCCAGCCTAACAGGTGAGAGGGGGGG
>NZ_VRUX01000664.1:0-2177 GCF_008039885.1 Methylobacterium sp. WL103 | reverse complement strand
GCCCTCGACCTGCCCGGCCGCCGCTCGGTGCCGGCCCTGCTGATCGAACTCGGCCTCCTCCACGAGACCACCCTCGTCACCGCCCTCTCGGACGCCACCGGACTCGCGATCCTGCGCGACGACGAGCTGCCGCCGAGCCCGGTCCTGCCGGAGGCGATCGGCGCCGACTACTGCGCCCGCGCCCGGGTGCTGCCGCTGCTGGCGGAGCCCGACCGTCTCGTCGTCGCCATCGTCGACGCCTTCGACGCGGAGACGACGGCCGCGCTCGAGCACCTGACCGACCGCCTGGTCGAGCGCCGGCTCGTGGGCCCGAGCGCCTTCGAGCGCTCGCATCGCGCAGTCTACGGCGACGTGCCCGGCGCCGACCAGGAGGACGGCGGCGAAGACGACCTCACGCGGCTGCAGGACGTGGCGAGCCAGGCGCCGATCGTCCGCCTCGCCGCGCGCCTCGTGCGCAAGGCGTTCGAGCTCTCGGCCTCGGACATCCACCTGGAGGCGGAGGAAGCGGACATGCGCGTCCGCTACCGCGTCGACGGCGTGCTGGTGGAGGCCGAGCGGCTCGCCAAGTCGGTGCAGCTCGCCCTGACCACGCGCATCAAGATCCAGGCCGGCCTCAACATCGCCGAGCGCCGCCTGCCCCAGGACGGGCGCATGAAGGCGCCGGACCGCGGCCAGGACGTGGACATCCGCGTCTCGACCCTGCCAACCGCCCACGGCGAAAGCGTGGTCCTGCGCGTGCTCGACGGTTCGCGCCGGGTCGAGGACTTCACCTCCCTCGGCTTCGACGCGCCGGCGATCGCCCGCATCGGGGCGATGACGAGCCGCCCCAACGGCCTCGTCCTCGTCACCGGGCCGACCGGTTCCGGCAAGACCACCACGCTCTACGCGGCCCTGCGGCGCATCAACGGGCCCCATCTCAAGGTCGTCACCGTCGAGGACCCGGTCGAGTATCGGATGGCCGGCGTCAACCAGGTCCAGGCCCATCCCGGCATCGGCCTCGACTTCGCCGCGGCGTTGCGCTCGATCCTGCGCCAGGACCCGGACGTGGTGATGATCGGCGAGATCCGCGACGGCGAGACCGCCCGCATCGCGGTCCAGGCGGCGTTGACCGGCCACCTCGTCGTCTCGACGCTCCACACCAACTCCGCGCCGGCCACCGTCACCCGGCTGATGGACATGGGCGTCGAGCCCTACCTGCTCGCCGCGGTGCTGAACGGCGTGGTCGCCCAGCGCCTGGTCCGCCGGCTCTGCCCGGCCTGCGCCCGCGACGAGCCGGCGACCGACCAGGAGCGTCTGCGCCTACGCGTCGCGCCCGGCACGCCGCTCAGCCTGAAGCGCGCCTGCGGCTGCGAGGCGTGCACCGGCACCGGTTATCGCGGCCGCATGGTCGTGTCCGAGATCATGCCCCTCGACGGCCGCCTGCGCGGCCTCATCACCGCGTCGGCCGGCGAGCAGGCCATCGCCGCCGCGGCGCATGAGGCGGGAATGGCGAGCCTCGCCGAGACCGGGCGCGCCCGCGTGATCGCCGGCGAGACGACTCTCGACGAGATCGGGCGCGTGCTGGAAGGATCGGTCTGATGGCGGCGTTCGCGTACAAGGCCTACGCCGCAGACGGCCGCGCGCGCAGCGGCCGGGTCGAGGCCGAGAGCCGCCAGCGGGCGGTGGCGAAGCTGCGGCTGGACGGCCTCCAGGTCTTCGCCATCGAGGCCGCGGCCGAGGCGATCCCGTTCTGGCGCCGGGACCTGCTCGGCCGCGACCGGGTGAACGACGCGGCCCGCATCGCCTTCCTGAAGGAGTTCGGAACCCTCGTCGCCGCGGGGCTGACCGTGGACCGGGCGCTGCGCCTGGTCGAGCGGCAGGCGTCGGGGGCGTTGAAGCCGATCATCGCCGACGTGCTCGAGCGGGTGGTCGGCGGAGCCTCGCTGTCACGGGCGATGGCGTCCCATCCTCAAGCCTTCCCGGCCGACATGGTCGACATCCTGCGCGCGGGCGAGGCGACCGGCACCCTCGTCGACGTGCTGGCCTCGCTCACCGCCTCGATCGAGCGCCGCGACGCCGTGCGCCGCCACCTCTCCTCCGCACTGATCTACCCGGCGCTGCTCGTGCTGATGGCGATCGGCACCCTCGTCATGATCGTCGGCGTGCTGGTGCCCGCGCTGGCGCCGCTGTTCGAGGGC
>NZ_VRUX01000663.1:0-2180 GCF_008039885.1 Methylobacterium sp. WL103 | reverse complement strand
GAAGGCGGCCGAGCCGGAGCGGCGCGACGAAGGGCCGGCGTCGCTGCACGTGCCGACCTCGGTCGTGATCCCGGGCACCGCGCGCGCCTACGCACCCTGATCCGCCGAGCCCGGCCCAGTCATACCAAATCCGGTTGATCCCTTCGGGATGGCGGATTTAGGCTTCGCTCAGGCGCCGCGCGGGCTTGCCTGATACGGCCTCCGCTTTGATCAAGCGGAAGCCGTATCAGTCGGTAGGGTTTTCGGCTTCCGCCCGGGCCAGCGCCCGCCAGCGCAGCACCAAGGCCTCGAAAGCCGCGAGGTCGTCATCGCCGAGCCGTCCCAGCGTCTGCCCGACATAGGCCGCCTGCGCCGCCAGCCCCTGCGCGGCGAGGTCGGCCCCGACCGGCGTGAGGTGGAGCGCGTGCGAGCGCCGGTCGCCGGGGATCGGCCGCCGCTCGACGAGCCCAGCCTCGACCAGGCGGTCGATCAGGCCGGAGACGTTGCCCTTCGTCACGTAGAGCCGGGCCGCGAGATCCTGCTGGGTCAGGCCCTCGCGCTCGGTCAATGTGGAGAGCACATCGAATTGTGGGATCGACAGGCCGAGGCCGCGCAGCCGCGCGCTCATCGCCGCGGTCACGCGCCGGTTCAGACGGATGAAGCGGAACCAGACGCGCAGGGGGTCCGCGGCGTCTGCGGGGTCCGGATCGGGGGCTGGGAGGGAACGCGGCATTGGGGACGAGGCTATAGCAGACCGGGCGGTCCCCGCGAGTGGCGCGGCTGCGCTGCGGCCGGTATAGCCTTCGCATCCCCTGCAGCCCCACACGAGCCATGCGCCGCCTACTCGTCGAGGAACCCGTCACCCGCGCCGGCCCGCTCGCACGGTGGACCGCCCTGTTCTCGCTCGTGGTCTCCGGGATCGCGATCGTGCTGGTGCGCGATCCCCGCACCGAGGCCGGGCCGGCGCTGGCGACCCTCGCCGCCGGCCTTTGCGTGGCGCTGGTGGCCGTGGCGCTCGCCGCGTACGCCTTCGTCCGGGTCTGGCGGGAGGGCGCCCGCGGCCTCGGCGCCGCGATCGGCGGCCTCGTTCTCGCCATGCTGGTCCTGGCCTACCCGGCCTACGCGGCGCTCCGCGGATTCCGGCTGCCCGCGCTGACCGATGTGACCACCGACATCGACAACCCGCCAGCCTTCTCGCGCTCGCGCGCCGCCTTCGCCGCCCGCAACGGAGGCTATCCGCCCGATCCCGGTCCGCAGGCCCGCGAGAAGCAGCGCGCCGCCTACCCGCAGATCGCGCCGCTGACCCTAGACATCGGCGCCGACGAGGCGTTCGAGCTGGCGCGCAAAGCCGCCGTGAACCGCAAGTGGCAGATCGTCGAGGCGATACGCCCCGGCGGGCGGGTCGGAAACGGCCGGATCGAGGCCGTCTCGCGCAGCCTCATCCTCAACCTACCCGACGACGTCACCATCCGCGTCCGGCCGCGCGCCGACGGCGCTCGCATCGACGTCCGCTCCGCCTCGCGGCTCGGCACCAGCGACCTCGGCGTCAACGCCGACCGCATCCGAGCCTATCTCGACGAGGTCGCAAACCTCGCGCTCGCGGTGAAGTAGCGGCCTGCGGCCCGGCGCCTCAGCCGACTGCCGGAGTGACCGGCCGGAAGACGCCGTCGAGCCGCGGCGGGCCGTCCGTGGCCACGAGCCCGCGCGCGACGAGGTCCTCGAGGTGGGCGAAAACCGACAGCGCCGCCGCGCCGCGCAGGCGCGGATCGAGGCTCTGGTAGGTAGCGGTGACGATCGCCGGGATCGTGTCGTCGCCAGCAGTGATCCGCGCGCGGATCGAGGCCTCGCGGTGGCGGCGGTGGTTGGCGAGCCCCCGGACGAACCGACGGGGGTCGCGCACCGGCCCCCCGTGTCCCGGCCAGTACACGGTTTCGTCGCGGCCCCGGAGCTTGTCGAGAGAATCCATGTAGGCGCGCATCGAGCCGTCGGGCGGCGCGACGATGCTGGTCGACCACGCCATCACGTGGTCGCCGGAGAACAGAGCCACCTCCTCCGGCAGGGCGAAGGCGAGGTGGTTCATGGTGTGCCCCGGCGTCTCGACGGCGACCAGCGTCCAGCCCGACCCGTCGAGCGTGTCGCCCTCGTGCATCGGCCGGTCGGGGACGTGGTCGCGGTCGGCGGCGGCGTCGAGATGGCCGACC